>CAMYMX010000323.1 GCA_947259605.1 uncultured Polyangiaceae bacterium
CGAGCGGAAGCGGGACGCCTTCCGCGTCGCGCTCGATCGAGCTCGTGGGGAACTCGAGTCCGCCGATCAGGCTGACCAAGTGCCGCGGCGCAAACTTGCGGTCGCGCCAGATCACAGCCCGTGCCCGAAACTCCAAATCTCCCGGTGCCCAGATGTCGGCTTCCGCAAGATTGACTGCGCTCACTAGTCGGTGCACCAGCGGCATCATCAGAGACAGAGTCCATCGATCGCTTGGCGAGTACGCACCTGCGAGCTCCATGCGCTGCTCCGCAAGCCTGAGCTCGTCGACCTGTGCTTCGCCGATTCGATCGTTTCGATGGCGAACCGTCGCCGAGGTTCGCACCCGCTGACTTTTCGGTTGCTCGAAGCCCACGATGGTCAGGGTCGGATCGCCGACGCCGCAGGTTCCGCACGCAGAAGCTCCCGCCGCAATCGGAAACGGCGCGAGCAGCGCCGCGATCACCCAACAAACCCTCACCGCCCGCATCTTAGGGATGGAGAGACCTGGCGTGTACGTGGCAAATCGTCGCAGCGGCTCAGCGGCTCGTCGGGAATTTCGAAAGTTTTCGTTGAAGAGAGCGCCGGTGAATGCCGAGTCTTTCCGAGGCCTTGGTGATGTTGCCCCCGCAGTCGGTCAGCACTCGCTGGATGTGCTCCCATTCGACCCGTGCGAGGGACGGCGTCTCCGGGGCCTCGCTTCCGGTCCGCACGGCTTCGGGCTCCGTCGGGACGTCGCTCCGCCCAAACGCCTCGATCACCTCGTCGACATCGGCCGGCTTGGTCAGGTAGTGCGTCGCGCCGAACCGAACCGCCTCGAGCGCGGTGGCGATGCTTCCGTAGCCCGTTAGCACGACGATTTTGGTCGCCGGGTCGATTCGGTGGAGCTCGCGCACCAGCTCCAAGCCGGACTTCCCGGGCATTCGCAGATCGACGACGGCGTACTCGGTGCTTTCCAGCTTGGCTACTGCGACAGCTCCGTCGTAACCATCGGCCTGCTCGGCCTCGTAGCCGCGCTGCTCGAACGCTCGAGCCATTCGCGATCGGAGCCGCTCGTCATCATCGACCAGAAGGACCGATGGTTTGGGGTTGGCGTCGTCTGATGCGTCGGTCATGAGCCTTGAGGGAGCATGACGCGGATCGTCGTGCCCCGGTCGCTTGCCGACTCGATGGCAAGCCGGCCTTCCAGTGAGTCTACGAGTGTACGCGCAAGGAACAAGCCTAGACCCATCCGGTCAGGCGTGTTCTTCGTAGTGAAGAAGGGTTCGGTGGCGCGTCTCATCGCCTGTTCATCCATCCCGTGACCTTCGTCGACGAAGCAAAGCTCGACCGCCCGATCGATCTGGCGGACATGCAGCGAGACACGCCCGGCGTCGCAGGCGTCGAAGCCATTGCGGGCGATATTCTCGACCATCTGCACCAGCGCGGTCCCCGGCGCTTCGATCGTTTCGACTTCGGTCGACGTGACCCAGCGTTCCGCCTGCTCTGAGCTCAGTCGCGAACGGACTTCTTCGAAGATCGCCTCGACCGACACGAGGCTCAGCGCCTCCCCCACGTGCTCGCCGCCTGCCGAGGCCATGCGGTCGAGCACCCGGCGGCATCGCTCGAGCTCTTCGCGGATGAGCTCTGCATCCTCGACGAGCGCTTCGGCGCCTGGAAGGGTCCGCGCCTGCCGCTCCATCTCCTTGGCAGCGACCGCGATCGTGCCGAGCGGGGTTCCAAGCTCGTGCGCCGCGCCTGCCGCCAAAGTCGCGATCGAGGCCAGTTTTCCCCAGCGATGTGTCCGTTCTTCGGCCTCGGCAAGCGCCCGCTCGCGTCTTCGGAGCTCGACGGACAGCTGGCTCACGAAATAGGTGATGAGCGCTACGGCGAGAACCAAGGCGACGAACATTCCATAGAGGTGCGTTTGAAATCCCCCGCCGTGCCCCGCATGGCCCAGGTGCTCGCTCGGCACGTGGACGACGAACAAGGTGGCAAAGGACACGATCGACAGCCCGGCGATTGTCCAGGTCCACTTTGGCGCAAGCATCACCGCCGACATCGCGATGTAGACGACGTAGATGATGCTGAACGGATTGGTTGGGCCGCCCGAAAGGTAGAGCAGGCCGGAGAGGAGCGCGACGTCCAGCACGAGAAACGCACCCAGGTGACCGGCATTCGTCTTGCGATAGGCCAACCAGAGGTTCGACACGACGCCGGCGGCCACCAGCGACCACATCGGCATGATGGGCAGCGCGACATCCAAACCCTCGGTGGCGATGAGTATCGCCGTCGCTTGAATCCCGAGCGCCCCCCAGCGCATTCGCGCCAACCATTCGGCTCCAGTGGCCGCCGCTCTATCCGCTGCGCTCACGACTCGGTCTGAGCATCGCCCGCAGAGCCCATGTCGACGCTGCCGTACATCGCTTCAGCGATCCTGTAGGCGCTCAGCTCGAGCGTCTCGAGCGCGTCCTTGATGGCGATCGCGTCGCCTTCGTTGACGGAGAAGTGCAACGACTCGATATCGGCCTCCACCTGGGCGACCACGTCCTCGGGAACGAGCTCCTTGCATTCGACAACTGCCCGCTCGCTAGTGTAGAGCAAGGCTTCGGCCGCATTGCGCAGCTCGGCGAGCTCGCGGCGTTTCTCGTCGGTCGTCTTGTACGCTTCAGCCTCTCCGATGATGCGTTCGATGTCTTGCTCGGTCAGCCCGCTGGATGCCACGACGCGGATGTTCTGCTCACGGCCGGTGCCGAGGTCCTTGGCGCTCACGTTGACTACGCCATCGGCGTCGATGTCGAACGTCACCTCGATTTCCGGCACGCCCCGGGGTGCCGGCACGATCGGTGCGAGCTCGAACTTCGCCAAAGATTTGTTGTCCGCGGCCATGTCGCGTTCGCCCTGCAGGACGTGAATCGGCACAAACGACTGGTTGTCGACGCTGGTCGTGAACACCTCTTTGGCGCGCGTGGGGACGGTGGTGTTGCGTGGGATCAGCTTGTGGAACACGCCGCCGCCGGTTTCGACGCCGAGGCTCAGGGGCGTGACGTCGAGAAGCAGGACCTCTTCGACTTCGCCGACCAACGCGGCACCTTGAAGCGCAGCGCCCAGCGCTACGACCTCGTCGGGATTGACACCCTTGTAGGGCGGCTTACCGAAAAAATCCTCGACCTTCGACTGGACCATCGGCATGCGCGTTTGACCACCCACCAGGAGGATTTCGTCGATGTCCTCCTTCTTGACGCCCGCGTCGTCCAAGGCCTGTTTGCAGGGTCCGAGCGTCCGGTCGATGATCTCCGAGACCAGGATTTCGAGCTCGCTCCGCTTGAGCTTGGTTTCGAGATGCTTCGGGCCCGATTCATCGGATGCGATGAAGGGAAGGTTGATCTCGGTTTCCAACGACGACGAGAGCTCGTGCTTGGCCTTTTCGGCCTGCTCCTTCAGACGCTGGAGCGCGACGCGGTCATCGTGCAGGTCGATCCCGCTGCTTTCTTTGAAACGCCGTGTGAGCTCTTCGACCAAGGCGTTGTCCAAGTCCTCGCCGCCGAGGTGGGTGTCGCCCGAGGTCGACTTCACGCTGAAGACACCATTGGCGATTTCGAGAATCGAGATATCGAACGTGCCACCGCCCAAATCGTACACGGCGACTCGCTTACCTTCTTTCTCGTCGAAGCCGTATGCAAGCGCAGCTGCGGTGGGCTCGTTGATGATGCGTCGCACCGCGATTCCAGCGATCTTGCCTGCTGCAATCGTTGCCGACCGCTGCGCGTCGTTGAAGTACGCGGGGACAGTCACGATCGCCTCTTCGACGTCCTCGCCGAGGAACGACTCTGCGACCTCCCTCATCTTTTCGAGCACCATGGCGGAGATTTCAGGCGGTGAATAGCGATGGCCCTGTGCCTGGATCCAAGCATCTCCTCCGTCGCTCTCGACGACCTCGTACGGCACCGCTTGTTTGTGTCGCTGTGCCGGCTCGGCATCGAACGGCAGTCCCATCAATCGCTTGATGGCAAAGACGGTGCTTTCCGGATTGGTCACGCCTTGGCGCTTCGCCACGCTGCCCACGCGGCGCTCGCCGTCCTTCGAAAACGATACGACCGAGGGTGTGGTGCGGCTGCCCTCGGCGTTTGGAATCACCTGCGGCTCCCCGTTGTCGACAAATGCGACACAGGAGTTCGTCGTTCCTAGATCGATCCCGATGATCTTCCCCATCTCGCCCTACTACCCTTTATACCCCGAGATGGGACCACATTGCATCAAAGGCGCGACTATTCATCCCCGTCGCTGCCATCCTCGTCCGCATCACTCCTCTGACCGCCGCCGCCCGACACCGGCTTTGCGACGACTACCATGGCCGGCCGCAACAAACGCTCCCCCAAGAAATAGCCGGGAACGACCTCCGATACGATGGTTCCCGGCGCATGCTCGTTGGTCTCTTCCTGCTGCATGGCGTCGTGGCAGGTCGGGTCGAACTGATTTCCGACCGTGGGCACTCGCTTGAGTCCGAGGCGGTTGGCGATATCGTCAAAGCCGCGCAGGACCATTCGCACTCCGTCCGAAACTGCGGACACGTCGGTGGCACCGTCGACGGCGTCGGCCGCGCGCTCCAGATTGTCGACAATCGGCAAGACCTCTCGGAGCGTGTCCTCGATGGTTCGTCGGCGAACCTCTTCGATTTCCTTGCGCGATCGCTTCCGAAAGTTGTCGAAGTCGGCGGCAATGCGCAGCAGTTGATCGCGCATGCGATCGCGCTCGGCACGGGCCTTTTCGAGGTCGCTGAGCTCCGGTTCGGCCACGTCGCCATCTTCTTGTTCTGGAAAGATGACCTCGTCGTCCTCACCCGCGCCGCTGGCCTGTTCGTCTTCCGGCTCGTCCCCCACGTGTTCGCTCATTGTCCCTGACCGTCTTTCTCTAAGAACCCTTGGACCTGCCCGGTAGCCGTCCGTCGAGC
>CAMYMX010000324.1 GCA_947259605.1 uncultured Polyangiaceae bacterium
ACGTGAAGTCCACCGTTTCGTTGATCGATTTGATTGAGCAACAAAAGCGAGAAGGCGCGATCGTCCTCATCGTGACCCACGAAGCAAAATTCGCAGAGGCGGTGGCCGACCGTGTCCTTCACATGGATCGCGGCCGAATCGTGGAGCCGGAAGCATGAACACCCTCCGCGCCGCGTGGCTGGTTGCCCTCAAAGATTTGCAGCTCGAGATGCGCACCAAAGAGATCCTCACGTCGACCGGGCTTTTTGCCGTTCTGGTCGTCACGCTCGGCTCGCTCGCGTTCTATACCGATCCGGTCAGCTCACCGAACGTGGCGCCGGGCGTGCTTTGGATCTCGATCCTCTTTTGCGGGATCTTGCTGATCGGTCGGAGCTGGGCCCTGGAGCGCGAGAACGACGCGGTGTTCGGCCTGTTGCTCGCACCGATTCCCCGGCCGTCGATTTACATTGGCAAGACCATCAGCGCTCTGATCTTGCTTTTCGCCGTCGAGCTTCTGCTGGTCCCGCTTTGCCTCGTCTTTTTCCAGATCGAACCGGCCGGAATCCTGTTGCCGCTTCTCGCGATCGTGTTTCTCGGCTCGCTGGGCTTCGTCTCGACCGCCTCTTTGTTTTCGGCGGTCGGCATTCGTACGCGAGCCCGCGACCTGATGTTGAGTGTCCTGGTGTTCCCCTTGGTGGCCCCGGCTCTGCTCGCCTCCGCCGTAGCGACGCGCGAGCTCTTTGCCGGGGCCAGCATGTCGGAGGTCATCGGTTGGATCCGCATCTTGACCGCCTTCGACCTCTTGTTCGTTGGCTTCGGTGTCTGGGTATCGCGCCACCTGCTCGCGGAGACTTGAGCGCTCAGCGGTACGCGCGAATCAGGTCCAAGGCGACCGGGTTTGACCAGTCGAGCGCGCCGTCGAAGCGAAAGCGCACCAAGCCGTTCGCGTCGATGATCCAAGTCTCGGGGAAAAGCTTGGTCCCGAACTGATCGGTCACGACCTTTCGATCCACATCGAGCAAGCTCGTGATACGCGAGGTGCGAGGAATGATCGTCTCGACTTCTGCCCAGCTCCGATCTGTCGAGACCGCGACCACCTCGACGTCGCCCCAGTCCTCGGTCATTTCGGCGAGCAACTCGATGGTTGGCATCTCCTGGATGCAGGGCCGGCAAGTGACCGTCCAGAAGTTCATCACGATGACCTTCCCGCGCTGCTCCGACATCTTCCACTCCCCGCCGCCCTGTGTCGGAAGGCTGAAGTCCGGAGCGCGCAGAGAAGCGCCGAGGTAATGAGGAACACCGCCCTGGCCATCCATGAGCTGCTCGAAGCGTGCGTTCCCGAGGAGCGCCCTGAACGGGGCCTCGCGCGCGCGGGCCTGCGCATCCACGACGGCCCCCGTGAATACGAAGATCAGCGGAAACGCGATAGCGGCGACGATGAGGGTGGCGATGAGCTCGCGTCGAGACACGCCGGAGGCTTAGCGCTTTTCGAGACCAAGCGAAAGTGGATCGCCGACCTCCGGTGGGCGGACCTTTTGACCACCAATTCGGACATAGACGCCCTCTTCATCCTCGCCGATCGTGTCGCTCATCTTGCTGACGGCGTGATTGTCGAAGCGCGCGGGGCAACGGCCTTCACGGACGGCACACCAGAGCGCACCCTCGGGCCCCTGACAGAGCGATGCCGGGTCGAGCGGCTCGCGGAGGTCGCCGGAAAGAAGCAGACCGATGCCCTCGGGGCCCAGGTCCACGTCTTTCACGAAATAGGCGGGCCCGTCAATCTCGACGTATGCCCAGTTGATCGCGTTGCTCAGACAGAAGCGTCCGTCTTCGGCGCGGTCGACCCAGCCGTCGAAGGAGCGCGCCAGAATTGGATGGCTGATCTCGTCCTCTCCATTGAACCAGCGTCCGCGCGCGTCCCGGCGGATCTCGGTCTCTCGGCTGCGTCCTTCAATAAACTGCGCTGGGTCCATGACCATCCGCAGACTACAATGTCGCTCAATGGCGAGAAAGAGCCGAAAGCTCGTGGTCGTATCGAACCGCGGCCCCTATCGGCACGAAGCTAGCCGGGGCCGTGAACGCTGGGTTCGCGCCGCAGGGGGCTTAGTGGCTGCGCTCGACCCTGTTTTGCAGAAGCGCGGGGGCGTCTGGGTCAGCGCCAAACCCGCCAAAGACTTCGACTCGGTCACGGTTCCGGCGCCCCATCTCAGCTACGACCTCGCCCACATCTCGATCAAGCGCGGCGACCAGCGGGGATTCTACGAAGGCGTGTCCAACGCGGTCCTCTGGCCGCTGCTCCATGGCTTCGAGCCGACGATTCAAGTCGGAGACGCTCCCTGGTCGAGCTACGTGGGTGCCAACCAGGCCTTCGCCGACACCACGATTTCGACCAGCGGACCGAGCGACCTGGTATGGGTCCAGGACTATCACCTCATGCTCGTGCCGGGGATGCTCCGCGCCAAGCGCAGCAAGGCCCGAATCGGCTGGTTCTGCCACATCCCGTGGCCGCCCCCGGACACCTTCGGCATCCTCCCCTGGGGCGAGGAGATCCTCGAAGGGCTGCTCGGCGCCGACGTCCTCGGCTTTCATCTTCCAGAGTATGCCGAGCACTTCCGCCAGTGTGTGGAGCGCTTTACCCCCCATCGGGTTTCGCGGGGGACCATTCACTATCGCGACCGCGAGGTGAACACGATCGCTGCGCCCATCGGAATCCCCGTCGACGAACTGCAGGCGCTCGCCAACGACCCGGACCTTGGGCGCGAAGTCGATCGAATTCGCGAGTTGATGGGGAACCGTCAGTTGATGCTCGGCGTCGACCGGCTCGATTATACCAAGGGAATTCCCGAGCGGCTGGCCGCGTTCGAGCGTCTGCTTCGTCGAGACACAGGCGCTCGCAAGCGGTACGCCCTGATTCAGGTGATGGTGCCTAGCCGCACCGACGTGAAAGCGTATGCCGACCTCAAAGAAGAGATCGATCGCATGGTCGGGGACATCAACGGCCGCTACGCGGAGACCGGCCGCGTGCCGATTCACTATCTCTATCGGAACCTGAGCCAGCGGGCACTCTTCGCGCACTACCGAGCTGCGGACGTTGCCCTCGTCACACCTTTGCGCGACGGAATGAACCTCGTGGCGCACGAGTTCGCGGCAGCAAGGACCGACGAGGACGGTGTCCTGATCCTGAGCGAGTTCGCCGGCGCAGCGAAGCATCTCAAGGGCGCGGTGCTCGTGAACCCCTATGACGTCGACTCGACCACCGCCGCGATTTACCGGGCGCTCACCATGAAGCCAAGCGAGAAGCGCAAGCGAATGCGTTCCATGCGCGCCGAAGTGATGAGGCTCGACGTGCACCGCTGGGCCGACCGCTACCTCGGCGCGCTGGAGGGAAAGTGAGTCGCATCGGGGCCCTGGTCGAATCTCTACTCGAGCTCGAACGGCCCTTGCTCGTGGCGCTCGACGTGGACGGGACGATCTCCCCCATCGTTCGAGACCCGGATCTGGCCCGAATTCCGGCATCGACGCTCTCCAACCTCGAGACGCTTGCCCGCGCCCCTGGAGTCGGGCTCGCGCTGATAACCGGCCGCGCTCTGAGCTCTATTGCGCGAATGGAACAGCTCGAAGGGATCTGGCGTGCCGTCGAGCACGGCGGGCTGGTCCTCGGACCGGGGCAAGCTCCGGCGCCGCGCGAGCTCACGCCCGAACGGCGGGAGGCCCTCGAGCTGTTTCAACACTGGGTCGAGACGCGCGCCCAAGACGCATTCATCGAATACAAGCCACGGGCGATCGCGGTGCACGTTCGCGCGATCGCCTCCGAAGATCCGGCTCGCGCGGCAAAGCTGCTCGACGAGGCAGACGAGCTTGCGCAAAACCTCGGCCTGCACGTACGCCGTGGCAAGGCCTTGCGGGAAGCGGAAGCCATCCATCACGACAAAGGCAGCGCGCTGGCGGAGATTTTCGAACGCTCCGGCGCGAGCTCTGTGTTCTTTGCGGGAGACGATCTCACCGATTTTCCTGCAATCGAGTTTGCAGCGCTGCACGGCGTGGGCGCCTTCGTTTGCTCGGACGAACAAAGGGGAGCGCCACCTGCGTCTGCTACGCTGCTGCAGAGCGTGAACGAGATGGCCCAACTGCTCGAGCAACTGGCAGAGCGGATCGCACGCTGACCGGTGGCGTCCGTACGGTCTCGTGGTAGAGGCCCGGAATGTTGAATCGAGAAATCGCGGAGTCCGCGCGCATCGCGCGACGCGCCGGCGCGATCTTGATGGAAGTCTATGCGACCGACTTTAGTGTCGCGTACAAAGACGAGGCAGATCCCGTGACCGAGGCGGACACGAGGGCCAATGCATACATCGTCGGAGAGCTCCGGAAGGCCTTTCCGAAGGACGGAATCGTCGCGGAAGAAAACGAAGACAACAGTGATGCGCTCCGATCGGGGCGCTGCTGGTATGTAGACCCCCTCGACGGCACCAGGGAATTCGTTGCGCGGAACGGCGAGTTTTCGGTGATGCTCGGCTTAGCGATCGACGGTGTTTCGACGCTTGGCGTCGTATACCAGCCAGGGACCGACAAGCTCTACTACGGCGTCGTCGGTGACGATGCGGTGCTCGAAGAGCGCGGCGAGCGCCGTCGGCTCAGGGTTAGCGAGGTTTCGGACCCAGGCCAGCTGAAGTTGGTGGTGTCGCGATCGCACCGGAACAGCGCCGTGGCGGAGGTCGTTGCCCGGCTCGGAATTCGCCAAGAGACGGCGAGCGGCTCGGTCGGGCTCAAGGCAGGGCTCATCGCCGAGCAGCAAGCCGACGTCTACGTACACATTTCGGACCGCTCGAGCGCCTGGGACGCCTGCGGCCCCGAAGCGATTCTGAAGGCGGCCGGTGGG
>CAMYMX010000325.1 GCA_947259605.1 uncultured Polyangiaceae bacterium
CCTGCATGAAGGACGCGTCGGTGCCGATGCCGGACTGCTCGAAGATCATGGGCGCATAGAAGAACACCGCGTTGATTCCAGTAATCTGCTGCAGAATCGCGACCAAGACACCGATGACGAGCACGGGTCTCATCGCGGGTCGGAACAGCTCGCGAAAGGCGGTGCTCTCCGTACTCCGCTCGGCGTGCAGCGACGCTTTGACGGCCCTGATATCCGCCTCCGCCTGAACGCTGTCCGTCACCTTTTCGAGCACGCGCCGCGCGTCGTCTTCTTTGCCGTTCATCACGAGCCAGCGAGGGCTCTCGGGCACCGCAAACAGGGCGCCGAAATAAAAGATGGCCGGCAGGGATTCGACGCCGAGCATCCAGCGCCAGTTCCATTCGCCGAGGCGAAGCGCTTCCGCCCATGCAAAATCAGACTGCCCGAGGCGAAGAATCAGGTAGTTCGTGAAGAACGCAGCCGATATGCCAATGACGATGTTGAGCTGGTTGAACGAGACCATGCGGCCGCGCATCGTGGCCGGCGCAATCTCGGCAATGTACATCGGGGCAATGATCAATGCGGCGCCGACCCCGAACCCACCGAGCATGCGCGCGGCGACCAACGTCATGAAGTTGGGCGCGACCGCAGACGCCACCGCCGAGATGGCAAACAGCACGGCCGCGATCTTGAGGACCGGGCGTCGGCCCAGGCGATCGCTGAGCGGGCCCGACACCATCATTGCCAAGGTCGCCGTTAGGGTCAGCGAGGCGACAGACCAGCCCAGCTCCATCTTGGTGAGATTGAACTCCGGCTCGATAAAGGTCACCACGCCGGAAATCACCGACGCGTCGAAGCCCATCAGGAAGCCGCCAAGCGCGACCGTGAGCGCGACTCTGATCGCGTAGTGCATCATGCTCTTGGTCTAAGTCTGCATCCCCGGAAGGTTCGTTGCTCGTCGCCGTAGCCGAGAATCCGAACTGTAGCAGCTTGCCTCGGAGGGCCGAAACGATGTCCAGGCAAGTGCTCAACGCAGCGGTCCATTCCGTGATCGAGGCCGTCGACCCGGGCCCGGGGCCAGCGATGCGACGCTCTACTCGGCTGCTTCCTCGTACCAAACCTGAACGGGCTCGTCGCCGTGTCGCTCGTCCAGCAGGTCCGCCCAGGCCGAGAGATACGCGACCACGTTCTCGCGACGAGCGTGCTGAAAATGAACGGTGTTGTTGCCCAACCGCCGGCGCACGTCCGGGCTGCTGAGTCGTTCCAAGTGACCCACGTCTTCTGCGGTCAAGCCGAGCGCGTACATTTGATCGAGCACCTCATCGAGCGGGGCCCCGGTCACCTGGCATGCGCCCACGTTCTCTGGCTCCCAGGCGCCCTCATCGAGTGCGGGGCGGTCGCCGAAATCGAAGTCAGGGAATCGGCGCGAGGACGCGTCGCGGGCTTGACGGCCCCAATCGCCCTCTCGGCGCATTGCGCGCCTTTGGATCTCGGCGGGGTCGAGCCCGGTGATCGTTTGGGCCAAGTGTCCGCAATTGCAGTGAGCAAAACTTGCCCAGCGATAGACGACATCTTCCCGGGCCAGCCGGGCCGCGGTTTGTCTAAGCGCGACCACGAGTCGCGTGGATGGGTAGGCCATGCAGCCAAGCTTAGCGCCCGCGTCCCACCGCGCTAGCTTTGGTCGTGTGCCGAGGTCTACTCGGACGCCTCTGTGTGGGCGATCCCGACCTCCGAAAGGCGGTTTGCCGTTAATCCCGCCGACACTGCGTTTGCCGCTACGATGCGTCTCGAGTGTGGGAGTTGGCGATGAACGGACATCAGCTCGTAATCTTGGCTGCGTCTCTGACCGTGCTCGTTTCGAACGCGTCGATGGCGCAATCGGAAGACTAGGGCCCGTCTCAACAAGACGAGCGGGGCACCAAACAAGTAGGCACGCACGAGGCAGAGGCCGAAACCGGCGAGCCAGAGGAGGAGCTGAAGAACGCGCTGCTATTCGGCTTCTCCCATGCGTTTCGCCTGATTCGAGAGCAAGGAGGCGATGCCGAAAGCGCGTCGCGCCGCACCGAGCAAGTCTATGGCTTTCTATTCGGGTACGAACGAGTCCTGCACCGCTACCTGGCGCTGAGCATCATCAAACCCTTCTACTTCAATCGCGAGCTGGTCGAGTCGCCGCTCGAGATCGTCCTGACGGGCCTATACCGCAAAAACAGCTGGGAACCTTTCCTCGGAGTGGGAGTCGTCTCCACGATCGCCAGGGTGACGGACACCAGCAGCGAGCCGGAAGCCGATACGTACCAAGGCGCCTACTTCTTCTGACGGTGCGGAAGCTCTGGCGTGATGAGAATGAGGCGCATGGGGCATCCCCGATGGTCGCAGCGATCCCGGCGGGACGCCGGAGAAAGCCCGGCCGGCAAGACCGCGACCCATGGCGGCATGATGGGCTAACGGGCTGCCCCCATCCCTGTCAATTGCGCTCAGTCGCGATGGCCAACATTTCGTCGAACCTAGCCCGAAAACGAGCGGTGACGTGCTCCGGATCGGGCACGAGGCCGGCGTCCGTGATCACACCGACGCTGACTTTGCCGTCATAACTGAAGATGCTGACCCCAAGGCCCAGCCGACCCGCTTGTGGAACCCACCCCATGATGTTCTCAATCTTGCTGCCGGCCATGTAGAGCGCCTGACCTGGTCCGCGTACGTTGGTCATGACAGCGGTGGCGCGGGAAGCGAAGATGTTCAGCGCTTGCTCTTCGACCTGTCGCGGCGTCACGCCAAATACGTTGAGCAAGCTATAGAATGCGACCGCTTCGATGGACTGCTTTATCGCATCCATGCGCTTCTTCGTCTCGCGGAGCCGTTCGAAAGGGTCGGCAATGCTCAATGGCAAGGCCAGAAAGACGAGGCCGAAAGCATTGCCAAGCTCAATTCCCTTGTCAGGTGCGCGCAGGTCGACCGGAATCACGGCCCGGATTTCGAGGTCCCGCAGGTCCGCTTCGCGCTCGAGGAGATAGTCGCGCAGCCCGCCCGCCACTGCGCTCAGCATGACGTCATTCACTTTTGCGTCGAACGCTTTGGTGACGGTCTTGATGTCGGCCAAGGGAACATTGTTCGACCAGGCCACACGCTTTTGTACGCCCAGAGGACCTTTGAACAAAGTATTGGGGTCTGGCGTCATGACGAGCACGCGCCCGAGGATGGTCGCCGCTTCGGTTGCAGCGCCCGCACCTTCGACGATGCGTGAGGGATGGCGTAGAGCTTCGCCGCCTTCATGAGCCAAGTAACGGATTGCGTTTCCTAGGGTACGCACCGGGCGGAACACGGTCGAAATGAGGTCGCGCCGTTTGGGCTCTTGTGGCGCAGGCTCTTCAACCTCACCGATCGGCGCATCACGCGTGAAGTCCATCAGTCGAAAGAGCACCGCATTCATGGCGGTGCCATCACCGATGCAGTGATGGAGACGCATGACCATCGCCGCGCCACCCGCCACGTTCTCGACCAGATGAATGTGCCAGAGCGGCTTCGAGAAATCGAGCGGCGTGCTTGCCAGATCGCTGACGAGACGTTGGAGCTGCGTCATGTCCCCCGGTGGAGGCAGAGCAACGTGATGAATGTGCACATCTAGATCAAAGTTCGGATCGACCTCCCAGTGGGGCGTGCCCACCGGGATCCGCGGTTCTACCACCCGCATGGTGAACCGATCCAGCGTAAGCAAGCGCACTTCCAGTGTCTTGCGGAAGCGTTCGAAGTCGATCGGCTTATCGAGCAGCGAGACGCCGGTGATCATCATCAAATTGGTCGGGTCCTCCATGTGCAACCAGGCCGAATCAACGGGCGACATCTGTTTTGTTTTAGCGGTCATAGGTGCACCTTCATTCACCCGGGCGCTCACCGTCAACCCCGGTCAGCCGCAACTTGGTCCGGGTCGTGAGCAGCAACCCCAGCAACCCCACCCAGGTCTGAAGGCTCCCCACAAATAGTTAAATGAAGTTAACGGGTTAGCTTCGTTGTTGGAAAAAGGAAGCGCGCAAGGAGATCTTCGTGGGTAACGACACCAACAACGGAGAGCTCACATGCGCGCCGAGCGAATCCTATCACGATGGTTAGAACCGCTCATGGACTTCATGCACGCCAAGCGTCAGAGGACGCTCTTGGACGTCGTCGGCGCCCTGATGAAGGGGCGACGGCTGTGGGTGACCGCCCTCGGTCGGGCCTTGCCTGGACCGGCCAAGTTCAAGCACCGTATCAAGCGTGTGGATCGATTGCTTGGCAATCATCGCTTGTGGTCGGAGTGCCAGGAACTCTATCGACGCCTGGCCGTTGAGGTGGTGGGTTCCAGCAGGCGCATCGTCGTCTTGGTGGATTGGACTTACGTCAACAATACCGAAGCCGCGCTGGTCGCCCGCGTTCCGATGTCAGGACGTGCGCAGATCATCTACGCGCAAGTGCACGGGCAGAAGCGCGTTGGAAACCGTGCCGTGCAGCGCGGTTTTCTCGAGCGCCTGCAACAGGTGTTGCCTGCGGGACGGCAGATTGTCATCGTCACCGACGCGGGATTTGGTCGCTCATGGTTTGACGATGTCACTGCATGTGGCTTGCACTTTGTCGGTCGGTTGACGAGGAACAACACCCTTCGTCCTCGTGATGCGGCTCAAGCGCTTCGGGTTCACGAACTGTTTGCAGGAGCCAGGATCAAGCCTCGATCGGTGGGGTTGTTCACGAACCTCGGTCGGGTTGTTGTTTGAAGGTGCGACCGCGCGCCAGACGAAGCTCGCGCGTGAAGTGCCCAACGAACGCCGACCACGCGCCGAGCGGCACGTTGGGCTCACGACCTTCCGCCATCTCAATGATCTGACGGTAGA
>CAMYMX010000326.1 GCA_947259605.1 uncultured Polyangiaceae bacterium
GGGGGGGGGGGGGGTTTGGCTGGTCTGGTCTAGTTACACCGCCCGCCCACCCCCACCCGTAATCCTCCCTGCCGCGGCGGTCGCTTCGCTTCGCCTTGCCGGCGCTTCGCGCCGGGCTTCGCCCTTCGGGCTCGCGCTGCCGCCTGCCGTCTGTCGCCTGATGCTGGCGCTGTCGCTAATGTCTCCGTATGGAGGGGCGCCGGCGAACGCGATGTGGGGGTTCGGCGGCGTGTGAGTGACAATCGGCAAGACAGCAACCACCTCCGATTGGCGCGAGCTCCGAGGGGCGGCTTGCGTGGCCCCAGGCCCTCAGCCCTTCCGGCCACCTTTGCAGGCCGCCCCGTCCGTCGTACCCCCGCGTCGTGTTCGCCGACGCCCCGGTACGCGCGTGAGCCGTTCTCCGATTGGGTGGTTGATCGGCGCGGATCAGAACGTGGCGATGGTCACGTGGGCTCGGGCGTCGTGGGCGGGGATGATGACGAGGTTGGGGTTCGCGCGTTGAAGCTGATGCAACAATACCAATTGTTCGCGGACGCCCGCCGCATCGAAATCGACCATGCGCCGCGCTAGCCAGGGCTTTTCCGCCGGCCAGTCGACACCTTCTCGGGTCCACGACGTGTCGCCGATGACCAAGAATCGCTTGCCGTCGGGCAAGGTCACGAAGACGGCGATGGAGCCTGGCGTGTGCCCGGGCATCGGTACGAGCACGACGCTACCGTCGCCGAAAAAGTCATGGCTTACGGAAAACGGGCCATAGCTGTCGCCGGCGAAACGCAGCTCTTCCAGCTGGAACTGACCGTGCGCTTCGAGCTCGCGGTACAGCTTCCCACCTTCGTCATCAGATCGGGCGTGCGCAAGCTCCTCCGGTGTGATCCAAACGGGCACTTCGCGCAGGTCTTCGAGGCCGCTCACATGATCCCAATGCGAGTGCGTGAGTACGACGCCGCGCAAATCTCGAGGCCCGAGCCCCCGCGCCGCGAGCGCGTCCAGGGTTGGCGCCTTCACCGTCAGGCTTGCAAGGGCCCGCAAGAGCAACGGGGTCGTCTTCAGATGTTCCGTCACCTGTCGCCCTGCGCCTGCGTCGATCAGCAAACGCCCCCGAGGATGCTCGACCATGAAGGCGACGACCGCAGTGACGAGAGGCTTCGTCAGGGAGCCACCGCGAACGGCGAAACCCTCTTGGCTCTGCATCTCCGCACCCCGAATCACCGAAAACGACACGCCCTCAATCGACGACGGCGGCGGAAGCGCAGGCCCGATGGCCTTCGGGACGGCCAAAGGCCGCTTGACGAAGGTCCAAGCAAAGGCCGCGAGCAGGACGACGACGAGCACGAGGGCGATCCGGAGCTTCATATGGAGACGAAGATAGCTTCGAGCCACTCCCCTGTCCTGCTCGGCATCGTGGTCGGCGACGGTGATGCTGTCGGGCGCCGGCGAACCCACTGAATGCGCCGGTTCCGCTCCGGCCAAGCCTTCGAAATTCGTCGCTCTGCGCTTGGCACGCGTGCTGCAGCCCGATCTCCGTCATGAACCGTCCTCGCGAGCGACTCTCCCGCTTTGGCCCAACCACCCTCTCGGACGCGGAGCTCCTCTCGCTCATTCTGGGCACGGGGCGAAGCGGCGAGGACGTGGGCTCGTTGGCCATCCGGATTGTGAAAGAAACCGGGGGGCTTTGGGCGCTCGCCCGAATGAGCACTGGCGAGTTGGTTCGCATCGCCGGAATTGGTCACGCCAAAGCGGCCCGCCTGGCCGCAGCGTTCGAGCTCGGGTCACGCAGCCTGGTTCGGCCTGACCTCTACTCAGCTCCGCTTTCGAACAGCGAGACGGTCTTCCAACGGTACGGCCACCGGCTCATGGCGAGCCAGATCGAGCGGTTCATGGTGGTTTGCGTCGACGCAAAGAACCGCGCGCGCGCGGAGCGCGAGGTCGCGCGCGGCGGGCGTACCAGCTGCCAGGTGGATCCGGCGGTAGTCTTTCGGCTCTTGGTGTCCGAATCGGCCTCCGGGGCGATCTTCATTCACAACCATCCGAGCGGGGACCCCGATCCAAGCCGACAGGACCTCGAGCTCACCCAACGCCTCGTCTCGGCGGGGTCCTTGTTCGATATCCGCATCCTCGATCACCTCATCGTGGGAAGCGGGAGATACACCAGCCTCCGGGATGCGGGCCTTTGGCCAACTAGTGTTGTGAAATCAGGGGGTTCCGTGGGGGTCTCGGGCTGATTGGCGCGACTTGACACCCCCCCGACCCCGTGCTTTCTTCCCGCACTCTAATTTGTCGGGAGCATTGCAGTGAAGCGGACCTATCAACCACATCGCAAGCGCCGTCTTCGGACGCACGGGTTCCGCGCGCGTATGAAGACCAAGGGCGGGCGGAGCATCATCAACGCCCGTCGTCGTAAGGGGCGCAAGCGCCTCACCGTGTCCTGCTACAAGAAGTAGCCCGAAACCGTGCGATCATGCCTCGCACACCAAAAATGGCGGGGGCGATCGGCGACGGACCGCAGCGGTTTCGACGCGTTGATCGGCTCAAGAAGCGCTACGAATTCAAACAGGCACAGCTCAGCGGGCGACGAATCCACACTTCCCACTTTCTCATCGTCGTCCTACCTAATGCATTACAGAACACGCGACTTGGGATCACCGTGACGAAGAAAGTGGGAACCGCCGTTCAGAGAAATCGCATCAAGCGGGTGGTTCGCGAGGTGTTTCGCAGGAACCGCCGGCTTTTTCCAGCCTCGCACGACCTGGTGTTCATCGCGAAGCGCGGCGCTACCGAGATCGACTATCGCTCGCTGTTGAGTGAGCTCGAGCGCGCCGCCAGGAAGCTACAGATCGAGGCCGCGCGATGATTCGAGCGGCGCTTCTATTCTTGATTCGACTCTACCAAATGACGCTCTCCCGTCTGATCGGCCCTTCGTGCCGGTTTGAGCCATCTTGCTCGCACTACACTGCGACCTGCATCGAGCGGTTCGGCGCGTTGCGAGGTTCATGGCTCGGCATCAAGCGAATCGGACGCTGCCATCCATTGAACCCGGGCGGCTACGACCCGGCGCCGCACCAAGAGCATTCGCACGAGGCCCGGCATGGATGATAGAAAGCAACCGCCCGTTGCCCTGATGATGCTGCCCCTCTTGGCGCTTGGAGCGATGCTGGCGGTTCAGTATTTCGCGCCACCCAAAGCACAGACTGAAGAGCCCGCCGCGCAACCTGCGACGCCGGCGCCCGAGGGTGCCGAACGCGGCTCCGATGAGGCCGTCCCGGCCCAAATCTCGCCGGTCGATGCGAAGTCACGTGCCGACTCTCAGAACCTCTACCAACTCGAGAGCGATCGCTTCGTCGCCTCCTTTACCGACTTGAACACGGCCATGGTGAGCCTGCAGGTCAAGGGCGAGCGATACCTGAACGAAGAGGGGGAGCCTTTCGAGCTGGTGACGACGGACAAAGAGCATTACCTGCCCCTCGCACCTTTGTTCTCCGGCGTGACGATACCGGCCGACGCACGCTGGCGACTCCTGGAGTCCTCGACAGAGAAGCTCAGCTTTCAGTGGGCCGGCGATGGGGTGTCGGTCATCCGCACCTGGGAGCTCGCCGAGCCGCCGTATCAGCTTCGCTCTTCGATTGAAGTTCGCAACGACGATGCCCGGTCGAGATCGGTGGGCTTGGGGATCACCTCCGCCCACTACGTCCGCCGTGCCGACGAAAAGGGCGGCATCATCGGAAGGCCGTCCCCGGTCCTCAGTCACGGGATCTGCCAACAGGGCGACGAAACGTTCCGCGAAGATCGCGAAGACCTCCTGAGCGAGGACGAAACGCGACCGATGCAGCCTCACAGCTACGGCCCGGGAATCGAATACGTGGCGCTCAGCAGCGTGTATTTCGCCATCATCGCGGCGCCCGAAGGTGGCACCGCCGAACGATGCGACATGCTGTCGACCGATCGCGGGGGCACCAAAGATGACCCGGACGGAAGCCTGTTCGAGGCCAAGCTCGCCTATGCTCCGCAGGAGATTGGCCCCGGAGAATCGGCGACGTTTCGAACCGCGGTCTACGCCGGACCAAAGGACTATGACGCCCTTCAGGAGTTTGGGCACAGCGCCTCGGACGTAATCGACCTAGGATGGTTCAGCTTCATCGCACGGGGGATGAGCTGGCTGCTGCGCACCATTCACGGCTTCATCGGAAACTGGGGCGTTGCGATCATTTTGCTGACGCTTCTGGTTCGGGTCCTGCTGCTGCCGTTTGTCATTCCGCAATTCCGGAACATGGCCAAGCAGCGCGCGCTCAAGCCCGAGATCGACAAGATCAACGAGCTTTACAAAGACGATCGTGAAAAGAAGGGCGCCGCGATGATGGAGCTCTGGCGCAAGCACAAGGTGAACCCGCTCGGCGGATGTCTCCCTGTGCTTCTGCAGATGCCGATCTTCTTCGCGCTCTATCAGACGCTCTCGACGAGCATCGAACTCTACCATGCACCGTTTGTACTGTGGTGGACCGACCTTTCGTCGCCGGACCCGCTCTACGTGTTGCCGATCGTACTCGGCGCCCTGATGTTCATTCAGCAAAAGCTCACGCCGGTCCAAATGGATGCAACGCAGGCCAAGGTCATGCTCTACGCGATGCCGCTAATGATGACGTTCTTCATGCTGCTTCTGCCGACAGGCCTTTGCTTGTACATGGTGACCAGCTCCGCGATCGGCATCACGCAGCAGCGATATATGTACTGGAAGATGGACCAAGAAACGTCGGCCCTGGCGACCAGCTCGGACGACAGCGACGACAACGATCAAGCGGCAGAAGAAACCAAAGCCGCCGCCC
>CAMYMX010000327.1 GCA_947259605.1 uncultured Polyangiaceae bacterium
ACCTTGTCGTAGAACGAGCCCCTTCCCTCGATACCGAAGTCCTCGGCCATGGTGATCTGTACGCCGCGCACGTAGTGGCGGTTCCAAATCGGCTCCAAGACGGTGTTGGAGAAGCGAAAGATCATGAGGTTCTGGACGGCTTCCTTCCCGAGGAAGTGATCGATCCGGTACACCTGACCTTCAGGGAAATGACGGTGGATGATGTCGTTCAGCTCGGTGGCCGACTGTGCGTCGCGACCAAACGGTTTCTCCAACACCAGGCGCCCGCCGTGATTGAGGCCCACCGCGGCCAGACCCTCGACGACATCTTGAAACAGGCCCGGGGGGATGGCGAGATAGGATACGGCGCGGACGCTGCCCGATAACTTCTCGAGGATCGCTTGGTAGGTGCCGGGCTCGCGGTAGTTGCCGGACACGTACGAGAGGTTGGCGGCGAGCCGCGCGAAGACCTTCTCGTCGATGGGGCGGCCTGATGCTTCCAAAGCCTCGCGAGCTTTCTGACGCAAAGTCTCGTCATCCCAGCCGCGAGTCGCCACGCCGACGACGCGCATGTCGAGGTGACCGGCGGCGGTGAGGTCGTAGAGCGCGGAGAACAGCTTCCTGCGCGCGAGGTCACCCGTGATGCCAAAGAGGATCAGCGCATCGGCGTAGCTCGTATCGGTCATGTCGGGTCCGGCTTCTCTTGATGGCCGCCAAACTGCTGGCGCATCGCGGAAAGAACCTGGTTGGCGAACTCGTCGCGGCCGCGCGAGGCGAAGCGGCTGAAGAGCGCCGCGGTTAGAACCGGCGCGGGAACACCCTCTTCGACTGCGCTGAGAACCGTCCACCGACCCTCCCCGGAATCCGACACGCGCCCGGTGAACCCGTCCATCTCCGGGTTCTCGACGAACGCCGCGGCAGTGAGGTCGAGCAACCAGGAGGCGATGACGCTGCCGCGCCGCCAGAGCTCGGTGACCTGCGGAATATCGAGCTCGTACCGATAGTGCTCGGGCCGCCGAAGCGGTGCGGTTTCCGCATCGACGGCGCTGTCCCCGAGGCCGACCCCCGCGTGCTTGAGAATGTTCAAGCCTTCGGCATAGGCCGCCATCACGCCGTACTCAATCCCGTTGTGGACCATCTTCACGAAGTGGCCGGCGCCACTCGGCCCGCAATGGAGGTAGCCATGTTCGGCGGGAAGAGGCTCGCCGTCCCGCCCCGGGGTTCGATCGGCCGCTTGCACTCCGGGTGCAAGCGACTGAAAGATCGGTTCGAGGTGCTCAAACGCATCGCGATCGCCGCCGACCATCAAGCAGAAACCGCGTTCGAGCCCAAACACACCGCCGCTGGTCCCGACATCTAGAAGTCGAATGCCGGATGCCGAGAGCGAGGCAGAGCGATCCAGGTCGTCCTGATAGAACGAATTGCCGCCGTCGATGATGATGTCGCCGGCGCCGAGGCACGACGCGAGCTCGTCGATCACTCGACCGGTGAACCCGGCTGGCACCATCACCCAAACCGCCCGTGGGCCATCTAGTTTGTCGGCGAGCTCGGCCAGGCTCTGGGCGCCCTCAGCACCCTCCGAGACCAATGCGGCCACCGAAGTGGGGTCGAGGTCGTAGACGACGGCCCTGTGACCGTCGCGAATCAACCTGCGTACGAGGTTCGATCCCATTCGGCCGAGGCCGACCATTCCCAAGTCCATGCTGCGGGTTCTCCTTGCCGACGGCCCGAGAGTAGCTGGCCTCCGACCTTGGAGATAGGTCCGACCTTCGGACCCGCAAGTGGCCGACCTAGGGGGCCAGCAGGTCGCGCAACGCTTCGTAGACGTCGGGGTGGTTGGCGATGTGGATGTGATTCATGCCGGGGAACACGGCTCCACCCGAAAAATGAATGCGCCTGGCCGGCTCGGGCGCCTCTCCAGAGGCGCTAGGGAGCTGAACCATCAGGTCTCCGAACAGTTGGCCGAGCGGATGTTCGGGGTCGCGCGTGATCGTCGCTGCCAAGAAATAGTACCCGACCCCATCGACCAGGGGGATATTGCGCCGCGCGTCGGCAAACACCTCGTCCGGATCCCGCCCAAGCCATTCCTCGTCGACCGTGTAGCCGTAGCGGAGGTCTTTGACGCCGGCGCTTCGGGCGTCGAGCAGCGCGGCCGGAACCTGTGCGCCGGCCGCGTCGACCTTTCGGAGGACGCCGGTCAGCCGGTTCACAGCCCGTTCGAGGGGTGCGCCCAGGTGCGGCGAGCCGATACAGGCCACGTGCCGGAGTTGTGCGACCCATGGCTCGTCGTGCTGGCGCGCGTAGTGCGCCGCGCTTCGCGCCACCAAGCCGCCCATGCTGTGACCGACCAGAGCGACCTCTTCGACGGGCACCGGATAGGCTTCGAGCGCCTCGGTGATCAGCTCGGCGAGCGCGCGCCCGTTCTCAGAGATGTGACGGCCGGTGTTGTACCGAAGATAGATCGGCGTGTAACCGAGGTCCTCCGCAAGCCGCGTGCCGAAGGTCACGTCCGGATCGCCGTAGTGCTCTTCGGAGGAGAGGCTCCAGAGCCATTCGGTCGCGGCGAGGCTGTGGACGAAAATGCAGACCTTGTTGGTCGGGGTTGGAAACGCCGCTGCAAAGGCTTCCGGGGTTGCGGGAAGATGCCGCCCGTGGTGGCGAAGGGTCATGCCCAGATCGAGGCGGCTGTTCTTTCGGCTGAGGTAGTCCCCCCAAAAACCATTGATCGAGGCCTGGAGGTAGTCGACGTACCAGGCCGCCGTGCCCGCCGCGCTCGATCGGACCGGCGTGGTGAGCTCCAGATCATCGGGGTCGGACGCCTGGGCAAGGCCTGCTTCGGCCACATCGGCGACGGCGTTCACGGTGAAGCGGCTGACGCCGTTGAGCACGCGAATCGACTCGAATACGCCGCTTGAAATCGCGGTTTGGACGCCCGTCACGACCTTCGCCGTGCTTTTGGCAGGCTCGACCGGCGCAAACCGCCGGACGGATCGCTCGACGACTGCGTCGTGGGTGCGTTCGACCAAATTGGTCGTTTCCTCGACCAAGTCGAACACCAAATCTACAAACCCTCGTACACGTCGCATACTTTGGGCGCACCATGGGCGCTCCCAGAGCCGGTGTCGAGGACTTGAGGGTCGGCCGCCAAGGTGCTCCACTACGGTCATGATGAGTCCATCGTTTCATGTCTTCACCATGTCCCTGGCCCTGTGCGTGGCAGCGGGCTGTCAGAACAAAGGTCCCGCCCCGAAAGAGGGCAGCAGCGCGGCCCCCCAGGTCGGGACGAGCGAAACCAGCGGCGCGCATCCGGGCGCTGCCCAGGATCCACATGCCGGGATGGCACTCACTGGGGATCCGCACGCAGGAATGGATCCAAGCCAGGTTCCGGGCGGCGCCGCTGCAACATCCGGTCAGCCTGATGCGTCGGGCATGATCGACCTCGGCGCAGTGGCCATCAAGGTGCCCGCCAAGTGGAGCGCCCAGGCGCCGAAGTCCGCGATGCGCCGCGCGCAGTTGAGCGCACCGGGATCGGCGGGCGACGCGGAGCTGATCGTCTACTTCTTCGGACCGCAAGGCGCGGGGACGGCGCAGGAGAACCTCGACCGCTGGATCGGGCAGTTCAGCAATCCAGACGGCTCCGCGGTGTCCGATGCGAAGCAGACGAGCAGCAAGGCATCGGGAATGGACATCACGAGGCTCGAGGTCGCGGGCCAGTACGCCGGCGGCATGAGCCCCACGGGCCAGCAACAAGCTGGGCAAGCGAATCAACGCATGATCGCCGCGATCGTGAACAGCCAGGGCGGCCCCTACTACTTCAAGTTTCTGGGTCCGAGCGCGACCGTAGCGGAGAACTCCGCGGCCTTTGACGGGCTGATCTCGTCGATCGTCGCCTCTCCCTGACCGCGTAGCGCATCTGGCTTCTCAGGGGGCTTTCGTCGGATGCGTTTCCCCGATAAATTGGGCACCGAATGATGACGGAAGCGCGCGAACAACGGAGCATGGTGCGGCCCACCGACCTTCGCCGCCGCTCTCGGTTCGTGCAGGCGCTGGCCTTTTCACATTCGGCCTCCGTCTCGCCCACCCGTCGGCGACTCATGACGGTGTCCACGTATGTCCTGCTCTGGGTCTTGCTCACAGTGCTTGCACCGCTTTGGATCCCCGGCTCCTTCGTGGTTGGGCTCTTTCGCCGCAGCTCGTTTGCGGTGTTGCGTCTGCTCATGTTCTTCTGGTTCTACCTCTCCATCGAGCTAATGGGATTGACCGCAGCCGCCGCGATCTACCTAGTCACGCCTGGCAGACCCGAGCGCCGGGAAACGCTCTTCTTCCGCCTCGAATGCTGGTGGGGTAGCTCGCTGTTCGCCTGGCTTGCTCGCTTTCTCTCGCTCTCGGTGTCGATCGAAGGCGAGGACCAGATTCTTCCCGGCCATGTCCTGGTTTTCATTCGCCATGCGAGCATCGTCGACACCGCCATTCCAGTGACCTTCATTTCGAACGCCACGGGACTTCGGCTTCGCTATGTGTTCAAGCGGGAGCTTTTGGTCGACCCGTGCATCGATGTTGCTGGCCATGCCTCGCCCAACTACTTCATCGACCGCGGCGGCGTCGTCCATGAAGAGCTCGCAGGCGTTCGAAAGCTGGCCGAAGATCTCGGCGACCAGGGCGTCTTGCTGTACCCGGAGGGCACTCGCTTCACCAAACGGAAGCAAGAAATCGCCCTCAAGAGGCTCGCTAAGACGCACCCGGACCTCGCGGAGGTCGCCGCGACCTTTAAGCACTGCCTTCCGCCCAAGCCCGGCGGCGCGCTGGGACTGCTCGACACCGCACCCAATGCCG
>CAMYMX010000328.1 GCA_947259605.1 uncultured Polyangiaceae bacterium
CCATCTTGATCGACGCAGAACCGAATCGGCACGTCGAATCGTTTCGCGAGCGCCCGCGTGTTGGCTTCGGGCTGACGCGCGATCAGGAAGACCTCTACCCCACGCTGTTCCAACGCGCGATACTGATCGGCAATCTCTTGGACTTGCGCCATGCACAGAGGGCACCAGGCCCCGCGGACGAACATGTAGAGGGCGTACTTCCCGTCGGTGGGCGTGACCGGTTGCCCTTGGCCATCGAACAGCTCGAGCGCAGGCAGCTCAGCCCCAATCGCGACGAGCGCCCCAATCGAGCCGAGCGCGGCCTCTCCGGAGCGAACGGTATCCCGGGCGATCAGGCCGATCACGATGCTAGCGACGATTAAATAGGGAATCGGAAAGTAGCGCTTCAATCGACCCACGCGCCCTAGGACGCCCCACCCCGAAAAAGGTTACGCCAGCTGGATGAACGCTGACACTGCCGCTTAAAAAGGGTCGCCCGGTCGTTTGGAGGGGGGAGACACGACCGGGCGGGGAACAACCGGGGGACTTATGGGGGGGGGTCCACCGGCGAAATATGTTGTTCTTCTCGTTTCGAGAGCTGCTTCGTCTGCAGTACCTACAATCTAAAGATTGGGACTGAACGCGTCAATGGTGGCGGTCGGTCCAGGTCTAGATTTGCAGTGGATTAGCTCACAGTTCTGTTCGAAAAAAGATGGGAGCCTGCGGCGCCGGCGACGCTGCCGAACAGATCGGCAACGACATCGCTGAGCTCGGAGGAACGACCCGGCACGAGCGCCTGATGAATCTCGTCGGAGAATCCCCAGAGCACGGAAACAAAGACCGCAAACGCCGCCGTTCGCCAAGCCGAAGCCGAAGGCCAGCTCTGTCTGGACGCCGTGGCGCAAAGCCAGCCCAGCACCGCGTATTCGACGAAGTGGATACCCTTGTCGCGCAGCGGGATGTGTCGAATGCCCGGAACTTCGACCTCGAACGACGAAATCAGGAAAATCAGAGCCATGTACAGAAGCGCAAAGCGCCATGCGCGGAGGCTCTCCCGGAGCGAGTCGCTATTCAGACTGCGCCTCCAGCGCCTAGCACCGAGAGGCGCATGCGCGGACCGCGGTCCACGAGACCCTCTGCCCCGGTCATGTAGCCGGACAGGCTGTGGCGAAACGGCTCGTCGATCGTCACGGTGACCAACTCGCCGGTCGGGTCGTGACCCTCGGGCGCGATCAAGTGGACGATCTCGTTTCGCTCGCTGCGCCCGGCGAAGCGACCCGTGTCCCCCGGTGAGGGGCCTTCGACCAGGACCTGCACATTCTGGCCGACCAGCGATCGGAGGTGCGCCTGCTGTTGCGTTTCGACCAGGGCAAACAAGCGAGCAAGACGATCGTCTTTCACCTCTTCGGAGACCTCATCGCCGAGCTTGAGCGCCGGCGTATACGGCCGCGGCGAGTATTTGAAAGCAAATGCGGCAACGAAGCCGACGCGCCGCACCAGCTCGAGCGTTTGTTCGAAGTCTTCGTCGCTTTCCCCGGGGAAACCGACGATGAAATCGGCAGAAAGCGTGAGACCTGGCTTGGCTTGCTTCAGCGCGTCGGTCCGCGCGATGTATTCCTCGGCCGTGTAGCGGCGGGCCATCCGCCGAAGCAGGCGATCGGAACCCGATTGCACCGGCAGGTGCACGTGTGAGGGAAGGACCCGGAGGTCAGCATGGGCCGCCACCAGCTCAGCGGTGATGTGCCGTGGGTGAGGAGAGGTGTAGCGCAGTCGCCAGAGGTCAGGGACCTCTTCCGCGATCCGCCGGAGCAGCCCAGCAAAGCGAGAGGTGGACGCTGCCAGCCTCGACTCGGACTTACTAGCCTCCGCGTCCGCACCGGGTTCGTGCCAGGAGTTGACGGTCTGCCCGAGAAGGGTGACTTCCCGCACGCCCCCTTGGACCAGGTCGCGAATCTCGCCGACGATCTGGTCGGCGGGCCGATACCGCTCGGACCCACGTGTATATGGAACGATACAAAATGTGCAGCGCTCGTCGCAGCCCTTCATCACCGTGACGTACGCGGTGACTTCCCGGCGATCGGCATGAGGCTTGGCTCGGAGGAATTGCGGGTCGTCCATGTCGAACACCGTTCTGGTGATCGGCGGGGCCCCGTGCTCGACTTGGCGGATCAGCGCGGGCAGCTCGGGGATGTTGTCCGGCCCCAGAACGATGTCTACGAAGGGCGCTTTTCGAAGCAATCGCTCGCCTTCTTGCTGGGCGACGCAGCCCGTAACGGCCAGAATCGTGCCTCGCTGAGCCTCCTTGAAGGGCCGAAACGTCCCGAGAAGGCTCATCAACTTGTGCTCGGCCTTCTCGCGGACGCTGCAGGTGTTGACGAGCAGGAGATCGGCCAGAGCAGGCTCGCTAGCCTCACGATAGCCGCTCGCCCGAAGGACCTCCTCGATGCGACGGGAGTCGTGGACATTCATCTGGCAGCCAAAGGTCTGGACGAAGTACTGCTTCATGACGAGGCGACGATAGCTCTAGCAGCCGGGGGGACCGTCGCCAAATGGCCGAAATCACGCTGTTCGCTGGCGGGATTGGGGCTCCCCGCGCTACAAGCCCTAGGTAGATGGCTCGCCGGCGATGCATCTGCCTCCTGCTCGTTCTGGCGAGCGGATGCAAGACGATCCCAGAGGATGCCTACGGCATCGACCGGATCCGTTTCAACGGGATGGAGCAGCTCGATCCACAGGCCCTGAGGGCTTGTCTCGCCAGCCAAGAGCGGGACCGGGTCACCTTCGCGTTCGGAACCAGCGCGGACCCAGCCTGCGGCGTTCCGCCCTTCGACGGGAACCGGGTGTCGTTCGACCTCTGGAGAAAGCTTCGCAAGGGCTGGCCCACCCTGGATTCGGCGGTGTTCGACCGTGACCTGCAGCGAATCGAGCGTTGGTACCAGGCGCGCGGCTACTACGACGCGGCGGTCGTCAGCACCGAGTTCGACCCACCCTCTGCTGCGAATGACGACCGCATCGTCGTGGCCCCTGGCGGCCAAGCCCCCTGCGACCGAGAAGGCGCCGACGAAGGCTGCGAAGTCGATATCCTGATCGAAATCGAAGAGGGCGAGCCAATCTTGGTGAAATCGATCGAGGTCACCGGCCACGAGACCTGGGAATCGGACAACCGGAAAATGCTCGACAGCGCCGTCGAGCTCGAGGTCGGCAAACCGTTCGACGAGTCGATCTACGAGAAGAGCAAGCGCGCGATTCGGCGCCAGCTGAAAGAAGCGAGTTACGCCTGCGGCAACGTCACCGGGCGGGTCGAGATCGATCGGGAAACCAGACAGGCGTCGGTCGGGCTTTTCGTCGAGACCGGGCCGTCGTGCAGGCTAGGCGACATCACCGTGACCGGGAGCGGCACGCTGCCCGCGGACACGATTTTGGATGTCGCCGACCTGAAGACCGGAGAAGTCTTTCGCTTGAGCGACATCGCGGACGCCCAGCGAGCGGTCTACGCCCTGGGCGCGCTCGCATCGGTGGACGTGACCTCGACTCCGCGACGCGACGGAGAGGAAGAGTGTACGGGGGTCGTCGACGTCAACATCGCCGTTGAGCCCGGGAGGAGCATTCGCTGGGGCATCGGCGCCGGAGTCCAGAGCGGCACGATCGCTACACTGACCCTCGAGCAGGACACACGTATTTCGGACGTTCACTTGTTCGGGCTATTCGAGCATAGAAATCTCGGCGGCTTCCGGCGATTGCGTATCGAGGATCGCCCGAAAATTGTCGCCCGGGACCCGTTCTTTCGGTTCGGCCAAGGCTTCATCTTCGGGAACGAGGTCCGTGTCGAGTATCGGCGACCAGCGTTTCTCGAGCCACGCACCACATCAGCGATTCAACTTCGCCACGACTGGGGCCCAGACCCGTACGAGCTCTTCCGCCGCCATGACGTTCAGATTCGCGGGAGCCTCTCGCGACCATTCTTCAACGGCCGGCTTCTGCTCGTCGGCGCCTTGAACTACGACCTCTATCGTCTAGTCGATCAGGATCCGAGATTCCCCACGAGCTACCAGGTCGTGTTCTTCGACGAAAGCCTCATCGTCGACCTTCGGGACGACTCGCGAAGCCCGCGCGCCGGGTTTTTCTTTCAAGTCGGAAGCCAGCAGTCGCCGGCCAAGCTGCGGCGCTCTTGGCAGTATGTTCGCGTCACCCCTGAGGTTCGCGGCTACGCACCCTTGCCTCTTTCGTCGACGCTGGCGTTTCGCTTCAGCATGGGCGCCATGTTCATCTTTTCCCGAGACCGCAATCGCCTGGACCTCATCGGGCAGGGGCTCGGGCCCCAGAACTACCGCCTCCGCTCGGGTGGCCCCACAAGTCACCGCGGCTTTTTCGGCGGCTTTCTCGGCGACCCCGGGAACATCGATTCCCTGAACCGTGAAGGCTTCGACGCTAGAAATGACGGCGGTCTTCGCCGCTGGGAGGCTGGCATCGAATGGCGCCTTCCCGTCACACAGTCATTCGCCACAGCCTTGTTCATGGACTTCGGAGACGTGAACCGGGGTGACGTCTGGCGCTTCAACTACATTCGGGCCGCGGCGGGTTTCGGGTTCCGCTACCAGACGCCAGTGGGCCCGATCCGCCTCGACTTTGGTTTCCTGATTCCCAAGTGGCAGGTCGTCGGCGGAGAGCCGCCGCCCAACGCGTTCAACATCTTCCGTTTCATTCGCGGGGGCATCCCGGGGGCCTTCCATTTCACCATCGGTGAGGCCTACTGATGCGCTGGATCTCCCGCCTTGTGAGCTGGTTTCTCGGCTGGCCGCTCCTGGCGATCGTCTCG
>CAMYMX010000329.1 GCA_947259605.1 uncultured Polyangiaceae bacterium
GCTCTGCAAGCACCTCGCTGCGGATCAAGACGTTCGATGCGGGGTGACCGTCGGTAGTGTCGTTCGGTGCCCTCGTGGCGTCGAGCTGTTCGACCTCCACGGAGGCAGCCTCGGCGCGTACGACTACGTCGTCTGCTCGGCCCCGCCCGCGCAGACCGAATCGCTGCTCAGCGAGCTTGCGCCCGAGCTGGCTGCTCGCGCCGCGACGGTTCGAATGAAACCCTGTTGGGCAGTGATGGTGGCCTTCGATCTCAAGATCGACGTCCCCTTCGATGGCGCGTTCATCAATCTGGGACCTCTCAGCTGGATCGCACGCACCTCGAGCAAACCCGGGCGCACCCAAACCCCGGACCGATGGGTACTTCACGCGAGCGCAGATTGGTCGGCCGATTAGCTCGAAGAGACGTTAGAGAACGTCACCCAGCCACTGCTCGACGCCTTTTTCGAAGCCATCGGCCGTCCGAAGCGGGCGTCGATCTTCGTGCGGGCCCACCGGTGGCGCTATGCGCTTGCGGACAACCCGCTCGAGGAAGCTTGCCTGTTCGATGCCTCGAAGGGGCTTGCCGTCTGTGGCGACTGGACGAACGGCAACCGAATCGAAGGGGCGTTCCTGTCCGGACTGGCGGCGGCGCGGCAACTCGATCGCATGTATTCTCGGCCCCGCACGGTGTAAGATGGCGACGTACGTGTGAACCGGAAAAGCCATGAGCTCGACTCCCTCATCAACCATTCGAAGATCCGGCCCGTGGACCGCGTCCCGGGCCCGGGAGTTCCTGTCTGAAGCGCGGATCCCGATGCGGCTCGCGGCCAATACGGATAGCGGGTTTCCCGTCGTCCTGTCCCTCTGGTTTCTGACTGAGGGAGACGAGATCCTCGGAGCCGTTCACCGTGATGCGCGCATTGCACAGCGCCTACGGGCGGATCCACGTTGCGCCTTCGAGATCGCGCCCAACGAACCACCTTACTTCGGGGTGCGAGGACAGGCGACGGCGAGCCTCGAGTCAGCCGGAGCTCGGGAGGTTCTCGAGCGGCTGCTTCACCGCTACGTTGGCACGACCGATTCCAAGCTCGGACGCTTTCTGCTCAATCGCGCGGACGAGGAGCTCGTCGTCCGCCTGAAGCCCGAATGGATTGGCACCTGGGATTACAGCGAGCGAATGGAGGACGTGTAACCTCGCCCTGAGGCCTTGAATTGATTAGGGTTTCAGGCCGTATATAGACATAGTCTAACCTTGTACTATATCTATTTCCATGAGGCCCACCGAGGCAGCGCTTTTGGAGCAGCATGGCATCAAGCCGTCGGCGCAGCGCGTCGCGATCGCGAGCTACGTGCTGCACACAGACGAGCATCCGTCTGCCGACGAGGTGTGGACGCGGGTGAGCAAGACGTTCCCGATGGTGTCTCGTGCGACCGTGTACAACACGCTCAAGCTATTCGTCGAGCGCGGACTGTTGCGGCAGTTGGTGTTGACCGAGGGGCGCCTCGTGTTCGATGCGAACACCGATAAGCACCATCACATCATCGATGAGAGCACAGGCAAGATCTACGACCTTGCCTGGGATCACGTGACGGTGGCGCGCGTCGACCAGATCGAGGGCTTCGACATCCACGATTATCAGGTGCTGCTTCGCGGCAGCAAGGAGGACACATGAAAACCATAGGAGACAAGTTGCCCGAGTTCTCGCTTCAGGCATCCGTCAGCACGGAGCCGGGCAAAGAGTTCGAGGAAATCACGAATCAATCATACCCTGGCAAGTGGCAGGTCATCTTCTTCTGGCCGATGGACTTCACGTTCGTTTGCCCGACCGAAATCGCCGAGTTCGGACGGAAGAAACTCGAGTTTGCCAAGCGTGATGCGCAGGTGCTCGGGGCCAGCACCGACACGCACTACGTGCACCTGGCCTGGCGCAATGACCACCCAGACCTCCGCGAGCTCCCATTTCCCATGCTTGCAGACACCAAGCGCGAGCTCGCTAGCGAGCTAGGAATTCTTCACAAAGACGCTGGCGTTTGCTTGCGCGCCACGTACATCGTCGACCCCGAGGGTGTCATCCGTTTCGTCAGCGTGAACGACCTCTCGGTCGGTCGTAACGTGGATGAGGTGCTGCGCGTGCTCGACGCCCTGCAGACCGGTGAGCTCACCGCATGCGGCTGGACTCCCGGCGAGCCGACGCTGGACGCTGCGTGATCCTCGTCGTCCAGGAGAGCGCAGAGATGTGCGGGTACCTCGAGCAACGTTTTCCGGAACGACCCTTGATTCCTGTTCAACATCGCGAAGAAGTGCTTCGAGTTGCGGACGAGGCCAGGAGTCCGGATGTGACGGTGTAACGAGCAGCCCCCAAATATAGACAACACATAGACGCCAATGCCTGTAACTCCGTTTATTAGGCGAATTTGGCCTACACGGGACTTGACGATCTAGACAAGAGTTAAAAATAAGTGCGCATGGACCCCGGAATGAACCGGGGCCGATCAAAGGCTCGGATTCATGCAGGTGCTCGAACACGGGCTCGTCCCCGACCCAGTTCTGCGATTCGGCATTCGCCGGATCTGCCAGAGCCGACTCTGGGAACGGCGACGCGCCGGTCCCGACGCCTTCGAGCTCCACGTGGAAACGCTGCGGCAGAGCCCCGTCGCAGCGTGGCCCGGGACCGCGAACGCCCAGCACTACGAAGTGCCCCCCAGGTTCTTTGAGGCCGTCCTCGGACCAAGGCTCAAGTATAGCTGCTGCACCTGGAACGAGGGAGGGCTGTCACTTGCCGACGCGGAGAACACCGCACTCCTGCAAGTGCAGGAAAGAGCAAAGCTCGAGGATGGTCAGAGGATTCTCGAGCTCGGTTGCGGCTGGGGCTCGCTCACTTTCTCGATGGCGGAGAGCCTCCCGAATGCGCACATTACCGCGGTCAGCAACAGTCATGGTCAGCGCGAGTTTATCGAGCAGCGGGCGCGCGAACGAGGCCTACACAATTTGCGTGTGATCACGGCGGATGTGAACACACTCTGTCTCGAAGGTCCGTTCGACCGCGTCGTGTCGATCGAAATGTTCGAGCACATGCGCAACTGGGAGGCGCTCCTGTCGCGCATCGCTGGCTGGCTTTTCGACGACGGGAAGCTCTTCGTTCATATCTTCGCCCACCAACGCTACGCCTATCTCTACGAAGACAAAGGACCTTCGGATTGGATGGCTCGCCACTTCTTCACGGGAGGACAGATGCCCTCCGAAGACCTCTTACTCGAGTTCCAGCAAGCCCTCGTCGTCACCGAACGGTGGCGTCTTGGCGGAGAGCACTACGCGAAGACCTCGAACGCTTGGCTTGCGAATTTGGACCTTCATCGAGACGAGGCCTTCGCAGCACTCGGGACGGTCACCGACCGAGACGAAGCTCGCAGGGCTTTGCATCGCTGGCGGATCTTCTTCATGGCCTGCGCCGAGCTCTTTGCATATCGCGGTGGACGCGAGTGGGGCGTGAGCCACTACCTCTTGGAGAAGCGGAGGCTCGCATGAAAATCGCCGTCGTCGGCACCGGCATTAGCGGCATGGTTGCGGCCTGGCTCCTGCAACCCGAGCACGAGATCACGGTCTTCGAGGCGCGCGATCGGATCGGCGGGCACACTAATACCGTCGACGTGGAGCTCGAAGGACGCCACTTCGCCGTCGACACTGGCTTCATCGTTCACAACCCGCGGACCTACCCCAACCTGATCAAGATCTTCGACGAGCTCGGCGTCGCCACTGCGCCGACCGAAATGAGCTTCAGCGTCCTAGATCAAGCTACGGGCCTCGAGTACTCGAGCCAGGCACTTCTTGCTCGTCGACGCAACGTCGTGAGCCCCCGTATGTTGCTCATGGTACGCGACATCCTTCGCTTCAATCGGGAGGCGCCGCAGATCCTCGCAGACGCTGACCATGATATCTCCCTCGGCGATCTCCTGCGCAACCGAGGGTACTCGCAGCCGTTCGTGGATCTGTACATCGTTCCGATGGGCGCGGCGATCTGGTCGACCGACCCTGAGCGGATGCTCTCGTTTCCCGCCCAGGCTTTCGTGCGTTTCCTGATGAACCACGGACTGACCAGCCTGGCGGATCGACCGGAGTGGCGCGTGGTCCAAGGGGGCTCCCACGAGTATGTGAAGAAGCTGACACGCTCCTACTCCGGCCGAATCCGCGTCGGGTCGCCCGTCGAGCGAATCGCGCGGAACGAGCAAGGCGTGGAGATCGGTGTTCGAGGGCAGGCACCGGAGCAATTCGACCGCGTCGTGATCGCCGCCCACAGCGACCAGGCCTTGAAAATGCTCGAGGACCCGAGTGATGCCGAGCGAGAGGTCCTCGGCGCCATCCGCTATCAGAGCAACGATGCGGTGCTTCACACCGACGTGTCGCTCCTTCCGCGCCGCCGCCGCGCGTGGGCTAGCTGGAACTACCAGGTGCCCTCGCAACCTAAGGACCGGGTCATCGTCACGTACGACATGAACGCCTTGCAGGGGTTCGACGATGCTCCTGTTACTTTCTGCGTATCTCTAAACGCCGGGGATCGCATCGATCCGTCGAAAGTCCTCTACCAGACTTCGTACCAACATCCCCTATACACGCCGGAATCGATCGCCGCGCAACAAAGGTTCGACGAGGTCAGCGGCCCGCGCCACACGTTCTACTGTGGCGCGTATTGGCGCTACGGCTTCCACGAAGATGGGGTCGTCAGCGCGCTTGCCGTGGCGCGCAAGTTCGGGATCGACCGCAACGCCCCGAGGCGCTTTGACCCCAGCGCTGCC
>CAMYMX010000330.1 GCA_947259605.1 uncultured Polyangiaceae bacterium
GCTGTTCTCGTTCTCCTCGTAGATCGTGTTGTCGCGGTCGGGTTCATATGTGACCGATGACTGCGCTCGAGCAGGTTGCTCGACGACGAGAAGTAGAACAGAGATGAGCAGACCGATGCGGGACCAACTCCGCAACGGGCTGGTGCGACCTGGGTTCGCCCTCAAAGGCATTCGAGCCCAGCGGCGCTGGCTGCTTCGAGCACGAAATTTCGACAAGCGAGGACCTCGCTGTCGGCCAGTCCGACGATGACGACTGAGTCATTGCCAAGTGGCCAATTTAGCTGGCACAGCGCCTCGCCCCCAAAGTCTGTGAACTCTTCCACGACGGCCGAATAGTCGAATTGCGCGACGGAGCATTGCATTGCCGTCAGGTTCAATGCTGTTGGTCGCGCGACGACGCAAATGGGATCGCAAGCGGGATCGGTCGCGATGGCGGCGACATCGGCGACCGTGAAGCAAGGGCAGGTGGCGACCACGCACGTAACGTCCACCGTCCACCCGTCCTCGCAGTACCCTTCCTCGTCCGTCACCGTCACGGTGACCCTGTGGTCGCCGACCTCTTCGCAGGTGTAGCGGGTCACCTCGCCGGTCGGGTCTTCGATGCTGCCCCCAGTGGCCGTCCACCCATATGCGATCGGGTCGCCTTCCGCGTCCTTGGCGCTGGCTCTCAAATCGATAGGGTCGCCAACCGCGGCCTGGAGCGGCGAGACCACCATCTTGGTGAGCTCGGCGCAGATGTTGGGCTCGGCGTTGACGCGTACTCCTCCAAGGCGCTGCGGAAGCTTGCAGCGCAGCACGACCATGATGTCGGTCACCTCGTTGACTTCGATCGAGAAATCTTCCGAGCCCTCGCACTCCGTCTGCTCGTCCGTTCCAATGGTGGAGAGGGTGACGGTGTAGTCGCCTGGTGGAAGGCCAAACAGCTCGACGCTTGGAGTCGACCCGGGAGCGCTGATGTCGATCGTACCCTCCACGGGTTCCATGCGCTCGGCCGTGACCACCCACCTGACGGTGTTGATGGTGACGCCATCGACTTCGAGACCGAGCCTGAGCGAGCCAGCCTCTCCTTCCGAAGTGGTGTCCGAAGAACAGCCTGTCACGGCAAGCGCAAACGCGAGACCGACAACGCTGGAAAATAGGAAGCGCGAGCCAAACATGGATGGGGCCAGGAGACCTGTTGACGCTAACACTGGCGCCAGGCAAGACCAAGGGGGATCGGGCGTCGGCCGACCACGGGCACCGGTTCTACGAAGGTTTTGCGCGATGCGGGGGCTCTGGCGCAAGTCTTGCACCTTCTGAATTGCGCGCATCCCCACAAATAGGCTGATTAGTCTCGGGTACAATTCTTGCTCCTAGCGGTGCTCATGCTCCGCGGTTCCGTCGCTGTCGCGATCATCGTGTTCGGATTTGCTCCGGTGGCCCGCGCCGACCAAGTTACCCTCCAAGCCACCAAAGACAACACGCTCTACCAAAGCACGAGTGGCTCCTTGAGCAACGGTTCAGGGGAACGCCTCTTCGCTGGGCGCACGGTTCAGAGCGACGAGGACAGCCGGCGGCGAGCACTGATGGCCTTTGACGTGACGAGCTCCGTACCGGCGGGCGCCACGATCAACAGCGTCACGCTTACGCTAAACATGTCGAGGAGCCAGCAGGCCGGAAGCGAGATCGTGAGCCTCCACCGCGTTCTGTCGGACTGGGGTGAGGGGGCGTCGGTGGCGAGCGGCGCCGAGGGCGAAGGCGGAGCTGCAGCCCCCGGCGACGCAACCTGGATCCACACGTTCTATCCTTCTACGTCCTGGGGCGCCGTGGGCGGTGACTTCGTGGCCACAGCAAGTGAAAGCATCTCCGTTGGCGGCACGAGGGGGTTTTACAGTTGGAGCGGGCCGGGGCTCGATGCCGACGTTCAGGCTTGGGTCGACGGGACCGCACCCGAGTATGGGTGGTTGCTTCTCGGTAATGAAGGCACCGCAGGCACGGCGAAGCGATACGACAGCCGCGAGAATTCGAAAGTCCAAAATCGCCCCGTCCTGACAGTCGACTTCACGCCGCCGGCCGCGAGCGGGGCCTGTTGTGCGCCTGACGGATCCTGCGGGGTCACCAATGACGCCTCAGATTGCAGCTCGCAGGGTGGCACATACCAGGGCAATGGTAGCGCTTGCACTCCCAACCCATGCCCGCCTCCTAACGGCGCTTGCTGTCTCGCGGACGCGACTGCGACCTGCAATGAGGTCGACCAAGCGACTTGCGACGGCCTGAGCGGCACCTTCGCAGGCGCGCTCACTGTTTGTACGCCCAACCCATGTCCCGTGGTGCTGACGCCTTTTGTCGATCCATTGCCACTTCCCGCAGTGGCTCAACCGACTTCGGGCGAAGCGGGCGGAGAGGCGAGTTACATCCTCACCATGCGTGAGGTGCAACAACAGCTCCACCGTGATCTAGCCAACCCAACGACGGTGTGGGGTTTTGGCGATGGAGTAAGCGCTTCGTATCCGGGCCCGACCATAGAAGCGGCCACCAACAAGCCGATTACGGTAACCTACGTCAACGACCTTCGAGACACTGGCGCTGGTGGCAACCCACCGCCGCTTCGGACCGATCACTACTTGCCCGTCGACCTATGTCCCCACGGCGCCCTGGACAACAAAGACGCGTGGACTGTAGTCCACCTGCATGGTGGCCACGTCGCGCCTGAGTTCGACGGTTACCCAGAAGCGACCTTCCCACCCGGACAGCAGGTGGTTTACCAGTACCCGAACGCTCAGTTGCCAGCCACGCTTTGGTACCACGACCATGCGCTCGGCATTACTCGCCTGAACGTCTACATGGGGCTCGCGGGCTTTTACATCGTGCGCGACAACGTGGAAGACGCGTTAGGGCTTCCCGCCTGCGATGGTCCCTGTGTCGCTGGCCAGCCCAGGGAGTACGACGTTCCGCTGGCGATCCAGGACCGCACCTTCAACCCAGACGGCTCGCTGAGCTATCCGGCGACCTGGCAGGACGTGTTCTTCGGCGACACGGTTCTGGTGAACGGCAAGGTTTGGCCCTTCCTACAGGTGAAGCAGGGCAAGTACCGCTTACGCGCACTCAACGGCTCCGGCTCGCGCACATACACGCTTGCATTGAGTAACGGCGATTCCTTCGAGCAGATTGGCGCAGAGGGCGGACTTCTGCCTGCGCCGGTGACCGTCAACGAGATCACCCTTGGTTCGGGCGAGCGAGCGGACGTGGTCATCGACTTCGAGGGGTATGCTGCAGGAACGGAGATCACTTTGGTCAACAGTGCGCCTGCACCATTTCCGGGGCCGGCAGGGGACGGGGTCGTCCCGGACGTCATGAAGTTCATTGTCCAGGCTCAAGCAGGACACACCGATCCGCTGCCGGCGACGCTTCGTTCGATGGAGATCTTGGATGAGGCGGACGCGATTCACGTTCGGGACTTCGAGCTCGAGAAGGGTCCCGGCGATGCCTGCAGTCCCTTCATTTGGGAGATCGTGTCGACCACCATCGATGGTGTGCCCGTGACGGGTCCGAACACGAAGTGGGACGATCTCACCGAGTTCCCCGAACTCGAAACCACGGAGATCTGGAAGTTCATCAACAAGTCCGGGATGACCCACCCGATGCACATGCATCTGGTGATGTTCCAGGTGCTCGATAGGCAGGGCTTCACCTTGGTCGACGAAGAGGTGGTACCGATTGGAGCCCCCGTGCCGCCTCCGCCTCAAGAGGCAGGTTGGAAAGACACGGTACAGGTGGGACCAAACGAAATCGTGCGTGTAATCGCGCGATTCGAAAGTTACTCGGGGTTCTTCTCCTATCACTGCCACATCCTCGAGCACGAGGACCACGAGATGATGCGTCAGTTCAACGCGGTGAGCGCCTGTTCGGACGGCGCTGACAACGATGGGGACTTGCTCTTCGATTACCCTGCCGATCCGGAGTGCACGAGCCCTCACGACCTCTCAGAGACCGATGACTGCAGTGACGGTCTCGACAACGACGGTGACGGTCTCACGGACTTCAGCGAATCAGCCGGTGACCCAGGTTGTGTCTCGGCCAACGACGACACCGAGAAAGACCTCGCGTTGCCTTGCGACGATGGCATCGATAACGACGGAGACGGTCGAATCGATTTCGACTTGATCACATTCAACGACCCTGCTTTCCACGCGGGTCTAGGAGACCCGGGCTGTTTCAACGCAAGTTGGTCGACCGAATCACCCGCATGCCAGGACGGCATCAACAACGACACCGGGCCCGACCCGGATCCAGGTAAGGTTGACTTCGATGGTGGGGCCTCGGCCACCGGTCTTCTCCTTTCGGCCGAGCCCGATCCGCAGTGCGCCAACCGACCGTGGGGGACCACGGAGACACCGACTCCGCCGCCGCGCGAGTGTAGTGCCTCGGCTGGCGGCCCCATTGCACCTCTGGTGATGTTGTTGCTGCTGCTCACGCCGGCTTGGATGCGGCGACGGCGACGTCAGCCCGTGTGAAACCGGTAGCGCGCAGCCATTCTGGGGGATGCGAATTTGGGCAAGCGCACGTTGTCTCTCCTCAAAACCTCGTGGAGTGCGCAATCATTGACGTTTCCATCCTCAGGGTCAGGCTCGCCACCCTGATGCGTCACCTCTTGTACGCCCTACTCGCAACCGCCAGATCGAGCCTCCGGCCGCAGCGCGAGCTCGCTATCGAAAACCTCGCCTTGCGACAACAGCTGGCCATTCTGAAGCGCACAACCAAACGCCCCAGGCTGAC
>CAMYMX010000331.1 GCA_947259605.1 uncultured Polyangiaceae bacterium
ACCGCACGAGACTTGAACTGCGCACTTCTGCTCGATGAGTTCTATTCGCACTACGTCTGGACCGGAGAGCAATCGATCGTCAGCGCGGCGCAGTATGTCGAGGACGTCGATCAGGATCCCATCGTCGTGTTCGACGGGCTCACCAAGAACTGGCGGTACCCGGGCTTTCGGGTGAGCTGGATTGTCGGCCCGAAGCGCGTCATCGAATCGGCCGCAAGCGCCGGCTCGTTTCTGGACGGCGGGGGCGTCGCGCCCATGCAGCGCGCGGCGATCGACCTGGTCCAGCAAGAGCCCACGCTCGCCGAGGCGCAGGCGGTCCACGATGAGTTCAAGAAGAAGCGCGACTTTTTGGTGCAGGGCCTCAAGGACATCGGGGTCAAGTTCGACCTCGAGCCGCAAGGGACCTTCTACGCTTGGGGGAACCTGAGCGGCCTACCCCGGTCGATTCGAAACAGCGACGACTTCTTCAAAGCGGCCCTCGAGCGACAGGTGATCGCCGTGCCTGGGCACTTCTTCGATGTGAATCCGGGCAAGCGCCGGACCGGACGGCCCTCGCGTTTCGTTCAGCACATGCGTTTCTCGTTTGGGCCACCGATGCCAGTGCTCGAGGAAGCACTCGAGCGGCTCGGCACGATGGTCGCCGAGGCCAGGTAGCTCTGGCCCTAACGGGCTGAAATCAGGCCGAAATTCACGCGGTAGCCGCCGCTTTTTTCCGTTCCTCGCCGTGTGTAGGTGATCATACTACACATGACGACATTTGCGGCGCTCGCGGCGCGGATAGAGCACGAGCCACGGGAGGCAGCCCCCTTTGTGAAGTGGGTCGGGGGCAAGGGCCGATTGCTCAGCCAGCTGCGACCGCTGCTCCCCCCAGGGATTGAGCGGATGCGCCACGTCGAGCCATTCGTGGGCGGTGGCGCTTTGTTCTTTGCACGGCGTCCAAGACGCGCTCTGCTGACCGACATCAACCCCACGCTGGTTTCGACTTACATGGCGATTCGCGACGATGTCGATAGCGTGATCGGCGGACTGCGCAGGCTTGCGGGCCGACATTCGAAGCAACGGTATTACGAGGTGCGCGACCGCTACAACCAAAACCGCCGCGTTTCGCCGTCGAAGCGCGCGGCGATGTTCATCTACCTCAACAAGACCTGCTTCAACGGCTTGCACCGAGTCAATCGGAAAGGCGAGTTCAACGTACCCGCAGGCTCGTACAAGAACCCGCGCATCCTTAACGAAGATGCACTGCGGGCAGCAAGCGAGGCGCTTCGGGGGGCAGACCTCCGATGCGCGTCCTTCGACACGCTCCTGGAAAACGCCAAGCCGGGCGACTTCATCTACTTCGACCCGCCCTACGAGCCCGTGTCGGCGACCGCGAGCTTCACGTCGTACGCGCGCGATGGGTTCTCCCAGGAAGATCAAACGCGACTGCGCGACGTCTACAAGGCCCTCGACCGTCGAGGGTGCAAGCTCATGCTCTCCAACAGCGATGTCCCTTTCATTCGGAAGCTCTATCACGAGTTCAAAGTCGACACCGTCGCCGCGCCCCGCGCGATCAACTGCGATGCGACCAAGCGCGGCAGAGTGAGCGAAGTCGTGGTGCGGAACTACGCTTGAGGGCCGGGGTCGGCCGAGCCACACTCACCGACCAATCGTCGGACGCCCAGCCGCTCGCTGCTCGTTGGGGGAGTACGGGCAATGACGACAGCCCGAGCCGCAGCAATGTCCGCGAGCGCGAAGTGCGGTCGCCGTCATCACGTAGAGACGCGTCTCGGGATCGAGGTAGCCCGGGTCACCGCGCTCCACGGCTTCATCGTGAGCTCGCGTGATCTGCGGCGAAAGGGTGTCCGGCACGGCGGCACTCTGGGTCCAGTGGCCGATTCCGCAACCCCGCAACGGTGGGACCCCGATCGTTCGTCGTCTTCTCAGTCCATGCTGACCCTCGATGCCCGGATGAACTCTGCCGTGGCCGGATGATCGGTGTGCAGAAGCTCCTCAGGCGTTCCGGTCGCTGCGATCTGCCCCTCGTGCAAAAAGCTCAGATGATTGGCGATGCGCAAGACCGATGCCATGTCGTGGCTGATCACGATCGACGTTACGCCGAACATCTCCTCGGCCTCGGTGATCAGCTCATCCACCATTTCCGTCGTGATCGGGTCGAGGCCGGTGGTGGGCTCGTCGTAGATCAGAATCTCGCTTTCCAGGATCATCGCCCGTGCTACGGCCACGCGCTTCTGCATGCCCCCCGAGAGTTGCGCGGGAAGCTTCTGCGCCGCCGCCGCCACGCCCAGCGCAGCAAGGCGATCCATCACACGATCGCGAACCGCCTTGCGGGAAAGATCGGTGTGCTCCCGAAGTGGAAAAGCGACGTTGTCGAACACCGTCATCGAGTCAAAGAGCGCAGACATCTGAAATACCATGCCGAAGGTACGTCGCATCGCCGCCAGATCGAGGCCTTCGAGCTGGGCAAAATCGATGCCGTTGACGATCAGTTGCCCGGAGTCGGGGTTTTCGAGCCGGATCAGCTGCCGCATCAGGACGGTCTTACCGGAGCCCGAAGGCCCGATAACCAGATTCGTCTTCCCCCGATGGATGTCGAGCGACACGCCTCTGAGCACGTGATGTTCGCCGTAACTCTTGTGAAGATCACGAATCCGCACGTGGATCGGATCGTCCTTGGTCGCCGGAGACGAGGGAGCGCGCGTCAGTCGAACCAGGTTCCGTCGAAAGAGCTTCATCAGAAGAACCCTTGTCCCAAGACGAGGCTCGTGACGAGATAGTCGAGCATCAGGATGGCGATGGCGCTCTGCACGACGGCGCGGTTTGTGGCACGCCCTACTCCGGCAGCTCCGCCCTGCGCGTAAAAGCCCTGACGGCACGCGATTAGCGTCACCGCTACGCCGAAGACCATTGCCTTGATGAGCCCCTGAGAGACGTCATCCCAGTCCACCAGCCACTTGAGGCGGTCCATGAACACGCCCGGGTCGAGCCCGAGGAGCGACACGGCCACGAAGAAGGCGCCCATCACCCCAACGATGTTGAAGAGCATCGTCAGCACCGGAAGCATGACGAGGCCGGCGACCAGCCGCGGTACCACCAAGTACTGGACCGGGTTGACCGCCATGGTGACTAGGGCGTCGATTTGGTTGGTGACGCGCATCGAGCCGAGCTCGGTCGTCATTGCACTCCCGGCCCGGCTTGTGACCATCAGCGCGGCGAATACCGGCCCGACCTCTCGGGCCAACGCCAAGCCAATCACGGCGCCCGTCTGGTTCTCGGCGCCAAAGTCGCGAAAACCATCGACGAGCTGCAAAGCGAGCACGCCGCCGACGAAGACGGCGGTCAGCGAAACCAGGAAGATGGAGCCGATGCCGATGAACTCCATCGCCTCGACGAAAAGCCGAGCGCGGTACGGCGGGCGGATTCCCCAAAACACAGCCTCCCAGAGCAGCCTGAAGAGCGCTCCGATCTCGACGAAGGGCGAGAGAAGCAGCTTCAGGAGCCAGTCGGCGGCGTCACGAGCGATCGCGCGGAGCTTCGAGGTCTCATCCGGGGTCGCGGGTGCGCTGGGCGCGGCGTCAGACACGAGACTTCATAGCATGGTTCCTAAGCGAAACGTCAGCCATTCAAGTAGACACGCGGAACCCGGCGCGAGACGTTGGTCAGCACCTCGTAGGGAATCGTTCCGGCGGCTACGGCGAGGTCACGCGCGTCGAGCACGGACCCTCCTTGCTCGCCGAGCAGTAGAACCTCGTCGCCGACGGCGACACGCGAAACGCCCGAAACATCGACAGTGGTCAGGTCCATCGCGATGTTGCCGACAATGGGGCAGCGAACACCACCGATCAACACCTGCCCCCGATTCGAAGCGGATCGCAGCAAGCCGTCGCCGTAGCCAACGGGAATTGTCGCGAGACGAGTTTCCGTGGGCGCACGAAATGAGCGGCCATAGCCAACCGACTCGCCCGCTTGCAGCGTTCGAACCCGCAGAACCTCCGTACGCCATCGAAGCGCGGGGCGAAGGGGCGCATCGATCGTGTCCGAGCCAGGATAGCCGTAGAGCGCGAGGCCTGCGCGCACCCAGTCGAAATGCGACTCGGGGTGTCGAAACAAGGCGGCGCTGTTCGCGACGTGCAGGACCGCCGGCTCGTGACCGAACCGGCGAACGAGACCCCGCGCTTCCGAGAATCCGGCGAGCTGCTCCGCGACGTACTGCGGGTCGGCGTCGGCGGTCGACAAATGCGTCATCAAGCCAGCGATGCGAATAGACGGAAATCGACGCAGCTCACGCAGGAAGTCGCTGAGCTCCCCCAGCGGGACGCCCAGCCGGCCCATGCCCGTGTCGACTTTCAGGTGCACGTCGATGGGACGGCTCCCGGACACGAGCTCGAAGGCTCGAGCTTCGGAGAGCTCGTAGACCACGGGCGTGAGCCCGGCGGCGATGATCTCGCGGTGGGCGCCGCCGTTGATGCCGTTGAGGACGAGAATGGCGCGGTCGATGCCGGCTTCTCGGAGCTCGATTCCCTCCTCCGCCAGGGCGACACCGAAACCATCGACGCCTTCTTCCTGAAGTCGCCGGGCGACCGGGACCACGCCGTGCCCGTACGCATCCGCCTTCACGACTGCCAGGATTTTCCGTCCGGCCGCCGCCTCCTGCACCACGCGAAGGTTGTGCCCTATCGCGTCGAGCAAGATCTCCGCGCGCGTCGGCCGCAGCGAAGCGTCGGCGTGCTGGACGCGCGGT
>CAMYMX010000332.1 GCA_947259605.1 uncultured Polyangiaceae bacterium
CGCGACGAGAATCCTGAGGTCTTCGAGAATCTCATCGGCGCTCGGGTTCACGGCGCCGTCGCCGCGATCCGGATACTGGCCTTCCCGAAACCCCGAGTAGGCAACAGCCATGACTTCTCCAGCTACGAGAGCTCTTGGCGACTGCTGGCCAGGTTCCGAAGAGATCGGAGAATGGACCTTGCTGGACACCGAGGAGCATCCGGCAACGGTGATCGCGAGAGCGGCAATTCCCTCTGTTGGTTTCATCGAATGGGTCGGAAGGATTCGTGCAAAGTTTGTTTGAGTAATGAACAAAGCAACTTGTTCTAATCGGGATGCCCAATTTTTAGGAAAAAATCAAGGAAAAGATCCGCGATCAACTTCCAGCCAAAATGGAAAAATGCACCAGCCATCTTTCCGTGGGATTCACGGATAAGTCGATGCGCGCTCGACGTCGCTGGTCGAAATCGCCCCGCGACGCCGCTCGAGCTCCGCCCGAACCTCGTGCGCCTTTTCTTCGGTGATTTGGTAGGAGGCGACGATCCAGATGGCCACGGCGGACGTAATCATCGGCACGAAGATATCGAACAAACGCATCAGCAGAAGTGTCGTGTCGGTCTGGGCTCCCTCGAGCTCTACTTCGAAGCCGGTTGCCTCGAGGAGCAAGCCGCCGCCAGCGAGCGCCGCAGCCATTCCGAGCTTGACCACCCACCAGTAAATGGATCCAAACATACCCTCTCGACGCTCGTGGGTTTCCAGCTCATCGAGGTCGACGACGTCGGCGATCATGGACCCCATCAGGGTGAAGAGTCCGCCGAGGCCAAACGCCATCAAGGGCGCAGGCACAAGGAGAAGCCATGGAATCTCTGGGTTGTAGCACCACCACTTGAGACCGTAGCCGACGATAGAGACGCCGGTTGCCACGTAGAACGCGCGACGCTTACCGATCTTGGTGGCGAGCCAGGTGACCAACACGATGACAAAGAAGGTCCCGGCCGCCGAAAGGGTGCCCGAGTAACCGACGTACTCTGCGCCCAAGACCTTATCGCCGCCAAACACATAGTAGATGATGACGTAGAACTGAAACGAGGAGATCAACATGAACCCGTTGAACACCAGGAAGGTCGCGGCGCAAAGCTTCAAAAAAGGCCGAAACCGCAGGGTCGCGGCGAAGCCTTTGAAGAAGTCGAGCATGCTGGCAACGAGGGGGTTTTGCTCGGTTCTCCGCTTCTGTCTGTCGGTTCGTTCTGCTTCGTAGAGGTGGGCCACGGCGTCGGCGCGGTAGGGCTCCTTCAAAAAAATTGCCGGCAGGATGCCCACGCCTGCCGTCAGCAGGCCAATCACGATGGCCAGCCCCGCTGCCCCGGTCACCATGTCGTCGAAAAACGGCTCGTACTGCATGAAGAGGAGGAACCAAGGAGAGATCACGTAGGCGAGCTGACTGAAGAAGTTCTGCACGCCCATCAGCCGGGTCCGTTCGTGATAGTCGGGCGTCAGCTCGAACCCGAGCGCGACCCAGGGCGTCGCAAAGATCGTGTACGCCAAGTAGAAAATCACCGAGATGCCCAGAAAGACCCAGAAATAGAAGCTCTCGCTTCGACCTTCGGGCAGCTGCCAAAGGAGGGCGAACATCAGGCCTGCCGTAATGGCGCCGACGAAAATATACGGCCGCCGCCGTCCCCACCTCGACCGCGTGTGGTCGGAGATGTAGCCCATCAAGGGGTCGGTCAAGGCATCGGTCAGCCGCGGTAGCGCGCCGAGTAGGCCCACGAGCCACGGGCTCATACCGAGCCCCAGGTTCAACACGATGATCATACCGCCGCTCGCGGCGGCCAGCAGGTTGTTGACGAAGCCGCCCAAGCCGTAGATCAGCTTGTGCGGTATCGAGATGCGATCTTCGGGAGCGGTCTCGTAGTGTTTCGATGCAGAGGCCGTCACTGGGCACGCTCGAAGATGCGGACGTAGTCAACCAGCATCTCCGCGGGGAAGATCGTGCCCGAGGGGTCGGGATCAGGGACGGGGTTGCCGCCCACGGCCAGATTCAACAGCAAGAAGAACTCGTGATCAAAAACCCAGTCCCCCCGTCCGCTTACCTCGGAGCTGGTGACGATCCTGTAAACTTGGGAATCGACGGAGAACGTGATGCGTCCGGGGTCCCACTCTACGGCAAAGACGTGAAAAGCGTCTGCGAAGGTGCCGCTATTGTCGAAAAACGTCCAACCATCGGTGTTGCCGGTTTCGAAACCGCCGTTGGTGACTAGCTGATCGGCGCCAGTGGTGATCGTGACATCGTCAAAATAGGCATTGACTGCGCAGCTTGCGACCGCTCCACAGGCGGCCCTGAGCTCGAGTGTCAACCCGCCGCTGACGTCATCGCTTGTGGTCACCGTGTAGGAATACGGGATCCACCGGTCAGTTGGGACAAGCGGGCCGACACGGATGATTTCGCTCTTGCCGGTGCCATCACCGCCACCGCCACCGCCACCGCCACCGCCACCACCACCGCTGTCCTCAGAAAAGAGCTCGGCAAACACGGCGCCGCTCTCGCCGGTCGACTCGCCGCGCAGGGAGAACGAAATGGTCACCTCACTGTTCGGGGCCACAACCCCAACGCCCATGTTGGCTTGCTGGATGACTGGAAATGTCGATGGACCGGGGGCAACCACGTTACCTGACCAGTCGCCCGTTTTGGCCTGCTCCGTCGTCGCGTCGAAGGTTGCCTCGGGCAATGTAAAGATGCTCGAGATCGATTGACCGCCGGAGTAGCCGGGTCCGTGAAGGGCGCCGCTGACCACTCCTGGCTCCCGCCCGAAATCCTCCATCACGTCGATCTCGCCGCAGCCCGGCCAAGGCACCTCGTCGATGTTGGCGCCAAGCATCCAAAACGCCGGCCAAAGGCCCCGGCCCTCGGGGAGCTTGATGCGCGCCTCGAACCGGCCGTTTTTCTGCTCAAACCCGCACTTCCTGTCGTCGGCGTCGCCGTCGCAGTTGTAGACCGTGGTCTTCATGCGGGCGGAGGTGATCGAACCGTCCTGCTGGCCACATGGCGGGATGGGACACTGTGCTGAAATCACCAGATTGCCGTCCTCGACGCGAACATTCTCCGGGCGAGCTGTGTAGAGCTGCCACTCATTGTTGCCCCACCCGTTGTCACCGTAGCCGGTCTCGATCGTCCAGAGCTCAAAGGAAGGGGAGGTGCCTGAATTGAACTCGTCGGCCATGGTGAGAGCCCAGGCCGGAGGAGGTTCAACGATTTCGTTGGACGATTCGCAGCCCGTGTCGAGCGGGCCGAGGGCAAGCACGACAGCGAGCGTGCAGAGGGTCGTGATGTTTCGGTTCATAGGGCTTCTCGCGATTCGGTGAGGAACAGGGCCGGTGTGTCGAGTGCGCCTTGCAGCACGAGCGTCGCGGCGCCCACCGCGATGCCCCATTCGTTCAATCCCGTGGTTCGGATCTGGGTATTGACGATCGACTCGGGCAAAGACAGGCCGCCAATGGTCGTGCGCACACCGTCGAGCAACAGGTCGCCGGCGCGCGCGATGCCGCCTCCGAGGACCACCATCTCCGGGTTGAGCAGGTTGAGCAGGTTGGCGATACCAACGCCGAGTTTATCGCCCGCGTAGTGAATCAATTCGACCGACACCAGATCGCCATCTAGCGCTGCATTGACCAGTTCGTCAATACTCGCAGGTGGCAGGCGGTTCGAGCCGCTTGCGCGCAACTTGTTTTTCGCACGTTCGAGCAGAGCGGGTGTCCCGATAAACGTGGTGAGGCACCCCTTGAGGCCACAGATACATTGGGGCCCATTCGGATCGATGGAGGTGTGGCCGATTTCGCCTGCAATGCCGCCGCTCCCTCGAAAGATGCGGCCGTTGATGATCAGGCCAGCGCCGACTCCGGTGGCGACCTTGATATACGCGAGATCTTTGGCGGAGGTGCCGGCGCCCCACCAAAGCTCGGCCAAGGCACCGAGGTTGGCGTCGTTGTCGACGAAGACGGGTCGATTGAAGCTCTCTTCGAGATGGGTGGCGATGTTGTAGTCCTTCCACTTTGGGACGATCAGCGGCAGGAGCTCCCCCGGTCGTTCTTCGTCTACCGGACTTGGAACCGCCACACCGACTCCGAGCACTTGGAAGGGCTGCACGCCACCTGCCTCGAGGACAGAACGCACCGCCATCGCCATCATTCGTAGTGCGACTTCGGGTTCATCGCGCACCGGAGCTGGTGCAGACCAAGAAGCTCTGCCGTTGCAGCGCAGGTCCGTCAAAACACATGAAATGTGGGTTGCGCCGAGCTCGATGCCAACGATGAAGCTCGATTGGTCTTGGAACTCGAGGATGATGGGGCGGCGTCCGCCGCTCGAAACCCCAGCGTGGGCTTCCTTTGCCAAGCCCTTGCTCAGCAGGTCGCTCACGATGGCCGAGACCGTCGAACGACTCAAGCTCGTACGCCGAGCCAAGTCTGCGCGGGAAAGCTCCTGGTGCTCCCAGAGTAGGTTCAGGATCAGTCGAGTGTGCTGCGCCCGCACGGCGGACGCTCCAAGGATTGCGTGGGTCGTTGGAGGAGGGTTTTCCATCGGTGATCGTGTGTGGGCTCTCCTCTACGGACAAGCGTGACAATCACCGTATGCTTAGGCGGAAGCCACGTCGCAATCGACTTGGTTCATTCATCGAACGAAGTACGCGTGAGGCCGGAAGATGTCAAGACCCTCCTTCGGGCGATTGGGT
>CAMYMX010000333.1 GCA_947259605.1 uncultured Polyangiaceae bacterium
GCCGGCTGTTCGTAGAGGAGACCTCGCTCGCCCGCCGCCCGGCCATGTCGATGGACCTGCTTCGTGCGCGCCTCGAAGCCCGGTTGAAGTCATTGGGCCTCGCCCGGAGTACCCGACTCGGGCAGGAGCATTGCTCGATTGCCATGGGCCTGGGCTTGCCAGCGCCTGTGCAGTCCCTGGTGCCATTCGGTGCTGCGGCGAGCATGGTGCATCCGGCTTCCGGGTATCTCATCTCGCACGTTCTGCGGAAGGCGGCGCCGGTCGCGGAGTCGATTCTGAACGGCCTCGATTCGGGTGGGGCAGACGCAGCCCTGGCGGCTGGAAACGCAACGCTTTGGCCCAGAGCGCACCGAAGGGTGTGGGAGATCTATGGCTTCGGCCTCGAGGCCCTCGTCGGCATGAATGCTTCGGAAACCAACCGCTTTTTCGATTCGTTCTTCCAGCTCTCTCCGGACGATTGGTCCGGTTTCCTCGGGGGCAGACTCGCTCCTTCGAGGCTCGGCGCCGTGATGACGAATCTCTTTCGCGGTCTGCCGCCATCCGTCCGTTGGCACCTGGTCCGAACGGGCCTGCTGACAGGCGTCGCTCCGCTCGCTAGATCGGTTCTCCAACCAGGTCTGAGATGAACGTAGCGACCCCAACCGTCACCTCTGCACTCAGGCGCGTGCGCGTGCTCGCACCCCTAGACAAGGTGAAAGGAGCTGATCGTGAGTAACCAGGCAATCGTCATCGGGGCAGGCTTCGGCGGGCTCGCCGCCGCTGCGCGACTACGCGCAAGAGGTCATCAGGTCACCATCCTCGAGGCGGGGGGGCAAGCGGGAGGACGGGCCCGGGCGTTCGAAAGCGAAGGCTTCCATTTCGACGCCGGTCCCACGGTCATCACGGCCCCGTACCTTTTCGACGAGCTCTTCGAGCTCTTCGGCAAGGATCGCAGGGACTACTTCGAGCTCGTGCCGGTCGATCCTTTCTACCGCGTCGTGTTCCCCGACGGGCGGAGCTTCGACTACGTCGGCGACGATGAACGGCTCTTCGACCAGATTGCGCAATTCAACCCGGCCGATGTCGTGGGGTACAAGAGGCTGGTCGAGCACTCCCACCGAATCTTCGACGTCGGATACACGGAGCTCGTGGACGCAGACTTCTCGAAGTTTGGGGACATGATGCGAATCGTTCCCGATTTGGTCCGACTCAGGGCATACAAGAGCCTGTACGGGCTTGTGGCGCGCTACATCAAGGACGACGCGCTCCGGCAGGTCTTCACGTTTCAACCCTTGCTCATCGGTGGCAACCCGTTCCGCGTCCCCGGCATCTACCTCTTGATCCATTGGCTCGAGCGCAAATGGGGAGTCCATTTTGCGATGGGAGGCACGACGGCCATCGTCCAAGGGCTGACCCGCTTGCTTGGCGAAGTGGGCGTCGACCTGAGGCTCAACGCTCCCGTCGAGCGTATCGAGGTCCAGAACGGTCGGGCCAAGGGCGTCCTGCTCGGCGATGGAACCGTTCTCGAATCCGAAACCATCGTCTCCAACGCGGACCCGGCGATGGTGTATACGAAGCTGATCGACGCTTCTGCCCGGCGAAAGCATTCCGACGCCTCGATCGCGCGGAGGCGCTACTCCATGAGTCTGTTCGTGGGCTATTTCGGCACCAAGAAAACCTACCCTGAGCTGGCGCACCACTCGATCCTCCTCGGCCCTCGCTATAGGGGGCTACTGACGGACATCTTCGACCGAAAGACGCTCTCCGACGACTTCTCGCTCTATCTCCATGCGCCCACGCGCACCGATCCGAGCTTGGCGCCGACGGGGGGAGAAAGCTTCTACGTCTTGTCTCCCGTTCCGAATCAGGAGAGCGGGATTGACTGGTCTGTTGAAGGGCCCCGCTACATGGATCGAATCCTCGACGCGCTCGACGCTCAGCACTTGCCCGGCCTTCGCGAAAATCTCGTTACGCAGTTTCATGTCGATCCGATCTATTTCGAGGGCGAGCTTCGGTCGTACCAGGGAGCCGCGTTCGGATTGGAGCCCACCTTGCGTCAGTCTGCCTACTTCCGTTTCCACAATGCATCCGAAGACGTTGGAGGCCTCTACTTCGTCGGCGCTGGCGTTCACCCAGGTGCGGGTCTCCCGGGCGTGCTCTCCTCTGCGAAAGTTCTCGACAGGGTCGTGCCAGCGCCTGCAACCAAAGGGCGTGTGCTTTCACTGCCCGAGGCGGTGACCGCATGAGCTCGGCCGAGGCAACGGCACGACAAGCCGCTCACTGGCGCATTCTCGCAGCGCGCGCACGTTCGTTTCGCTGGGCCTCGGCGTTTTTGAGTGCGACGCAGCGGGCCAGGGTCGCCGACCTCTATGCCTTCTGTCGCGCGGTGGATGACCTCGCCGACGCTCAGGGCGTGACCCCGGAAGCTCAGCGAGACCTCGATCGACTTCAGAAGGCGCTTGCCGCGGAACCGAACGGCCAGTCGCTGTGGCCAGAAGAGTACCTTTGGTTTCGCGAGCTGTGCCTCGATTGCGGCATCGAGTTTCAGGTCGTTCAAGAGCTGCTCGACGGGATGATTTCGGATCTTGGAATGGTCCGCATGCAGTCCGACGCGGATCTGATTCGGTACTGCTATCAAGCGGCCGGGACGGTGGGCCTCATGATGTGTTCCGTTCTCGGCGTCCAAGAGCCTCGCGCGCTCGCGCGCGCCGTCGATCTCGGCATCGCCATGCAGTTGACCAACATTTCAAGAGACGTGCTGGAGGATGCCGAGGCATCGAGGGTCTATCTGCCCACCGACCGCCTTCGGGCCGCGGGGGTCGAGCCCGAGCATCTCATTGAAGGACGCGCCAATGCGCAGGGCGTCAGCTCGGTCGTGAAGGACGTGCTGGGTTTGGCCGAGGTCTACTATCGCAGTGCGGACGAGGGGATGAGCTTCCTTCCAGCACGTGCGCGATGGGCGGTTCTCGTCGCAAGCCGTCTGTATCGCGGAATCGGGCGTCGCCTTCGGCGCAGGCACAAGAGCAATCCGCTCCTGGGCCGCGTCGTCCTTCCCTGGTTCGTGAAGTTAGCGCTCTTCGTGCCGGCAAGCGCGACGTGGCTTCGGCTCTCGTTGAGGCGATCCACGCGACCCGCCCTCCGCAGTCCCTCGGCGAGCTCCGAGAGCGCATTGGGCGGGTAGCCTAGTGCGATGTCGCTTACGGCGCGCTTCTCGTCTCGCACACATCGATTGTGAAGTTGACCGGGGCCGAGTCGTTTCCGTCACCGTCCGAGACCACCACGTTACCGGGGTAGGGAGCCGCGTTCGGGCACCTGATCACCGAGGTGGCGGCGTCGATAGCGCCGCTGCAATTCTCGACGCTGCCAGCGTAAACCAGGTCCATCTGGGCCGAGTCCGCATCGGTTGCCGTCACGATGACCGTGTAGTCCGAGGCCGTGAACTGCGCGCAGTCGCCTCCAGTGGACCATTCGACCATCGTGATCACCGGTGCCGCACCGCCGCCCATGCCGCCCGAGCCCCCGGTTCCGTCGGAGCCTTCATCACTAATCGCACCCGCCGAGCGCCAGTGCTCCTCCCAATACCAATGCAATTACAAAACGCATACGCAATCCCCCTTAGCTATTCAACTTAGTAAGTCACAATGAGGCCGGCGGGCTGACTAACGCAGGCAGTCCACCAATCCCCAGGGCGGCATCTTGGCGCCAGCCAACGCCCAGGCGCCAGCTCCCGTCAAACGCCGTGTCGCGCTGGCTCGTTTCGCAGCGTCCCCGACGCGTCCCACTCTGAGTTTACAAAGGCCTACGGTTGTCACGGCGCAGCGGATGGTCGGCGGGGACCTCAACCAGGATCAGCATCAAACCGTCGGGATCGGGAGCCCGGAGCTCGATCAGGCCCCAGGGCTTTTTGACCGCGCTTTCGATGATCGAAACTCCTGCGGCGCGCAGCTCGCGTTCTGCTTGACGCACGTCACGCACCTGCAGCCAGAGCTCCGTCGACGATGCGGGCGGCTCGACCTGTCGGTCGGTGATCTCCAGGTATCCGCCGCCCAAAAAGAAAACGACCCCGCGCGATCGGCCCTCGCCAAACTCCCGCATGGGGTGAAGGCCGAGGGTGTCACGGTAGAACGCCACGCTGCGGTCGAAGTCGCGCGGGTGAAGCATGAAACGGCTGGAAAGGATCTCCATCAAGCTCGGCAGCTGGACCATACATTGTCTGGAGGAGAACGCAGGGTATATTTGACGTGAGACTTTGCTTGATTCGATTTTCGAGGCAGTCGTTCGGGGGGTGGGGCGCGGGCTGATTCTTGGCGGCGCGTCAGTGCATGGATGCGCCCCCGACACCTCCGTTCCAGGGGCGGACGGCTTCGGATCCGCTCACCAATCTCAGCGCGACTCGAAACCCAATTCCATTTTTCGGCGCGGGCTTGCTTGCTGAAATCCCAGATTTCGAAATCGTGAGTCACGCCGATCCCGATGACGCCGATGGAGACGGCGTGAGCGGACGCGTCAACTTCGACGGAATGCTCGTCGGCCGCTTCGGGCGCAAAGCGCAAACCGCGCGGATTGAGATCTTCATTCGCGGGCCGCTCTTCAATCACATGGGCGTCACGTCCAACCCGCTCTCAAACGAACGAAGGGCGGAGTTGCCCACGTTCGAGGTCGTCCCGCCCGCTGTGATGTCGGGCTCCATCGCCCCCGTCAGCTCGGTCTTCGCCGCTCAGGCCAT
>CAMYMX010000334.1 GCA_947259605.1 uncultured Polyangiaceae bacterium
CACTCGATTTCATGGCTCGTCTTGCCGCTTTGGTGCCCAGACCGAGAGCCAATCTGACACGCTTCCATGGCGTGTTCGTGCGGGGCGGCCATCCGCCGAATAGCAAGTACCATGCTCTGGTAACACAGGCTGAACGCGGTAAAGGCAACAAGCGTGAGGAAAACTGTAAGACGGGCGACTGCGAGTCTGCAAACCGTCACGCCGCGATGACCTGCACCCGAGGGCATAAAGGCACAACGCCTCAAGCGAGTATTCACCAAATGTAGGCGCTTTAGGCGATATCGATATTACAACTTGCGAAGAATGCGGTGGCGCAGTCAAGGTAATTGCTAGTATTGAAGACCCTGCGGTGATTAAGCAGATACTTGCACACCTGGAGAGAAAAGCGGAATCAAAAGAATTCAACCCATTACCCGAGAGCAGGGCACCGCCGCAAGGGAGTTTGTTCGGGTAGCCGACAAGATTAAGATCAAACTCATTCAGTTCACAACATTGCAGTCTCTAAAAGAAGCGGCAGGTAATCGGTATGTCTGGTGGCTGAAATTCGACCGGAATGACCGATGGGAAGAGGGGCAATATTGGGTTTGACGGCGGAAATTAGTCAGATTTCGGGTGTTCTAGGGCTAGGCGGCTTCGCGAATCTCTTTCTTTACCTTGGTGGAATAGCGAAAATAGGGTGTTAACTCTTCCTATACTCCCACATCAGCTGTATGAATGAATCAAAAGCCCTGCTAACCTGCCCAAACAACCGCATTCGCGCGGCTAGGGAGGCCCGGAACATACAAATGAAACGGCAACTGGCGCGTGCTTCAATCTTGGGGCTGGCACTTTGGATCGGCGCGGCCGCGGCGCAGGATGAGGCTGCGCCCGCGCCCAAGGTTTCGGTCGCGGCGGCCTTTACCCGGATAATCACCGAAGAGAAGGTCTTTCTTGGCCGCGTCGAGGCAATCGACAAGGTCGACGTGATCGCGCGGGTGGACGGCTACATTCGGGAACGCCTGATCGTCGATGGACAGGAAGTCGCGACCGATGACGTGCTCTTCGAGATCGAAGATGACCAGTATCTCGCCTTGGTGAAGGCGCGCGAGGCGGATCTGGCGCGGGCGAAGGCCAACTTTGCGCTGGCGCGGATCGAACTGGACCGGAAGCGGCAACTGGTCGAGCGCAAAGCCGTGTCGCGCTCCGAACTCGACATCGCGCTTGCAAACGAGGCCGTGGCTAAGTCCGAGATCGCTGCCGCCGAGGCGGCACTCGACCAGGCCAAGTTGAACCTCAGCTACACCCAGTTGACAGCGCCGTTTTCCGGACGGGTCGGCCGGCTCGCACGCAGCGTCGGGGAGACCGTCGGTCCGGGCGCCGGACCGCTTGTCACGCTGGTGCGCGAACGGCCGATTTACGTTGCGTTTTCGCTCAGCGAGAAGCATATGCTTGATGTGTTGGAGCGAATCGGGGGCGGTATCGCGGACCTGACCGATCTTGCCTCAACGCCCAATATTATGGTGCAGCTCCCGAACGGCTCGGTGCTGAAAGAGGCCGGCGAGGTGGTATTCATCGACAACCGCATCGATAGAAGTACGGGGACGATCTCGCTCCGGGCTAAATTCGAGAACACCACCGGGCTGCTGGTGGATGGGGCCTTCGTCAACGTCATGATCGAGGCTGTCGAACCCGTGAAACGGGTTCTGGTGCCGCAGGCTGCACTGCAGCGCGACCAGCGCGGGGACTTCGTGCTTGTGGTCAACCAGCATTCGAACGTGGAGCAGCGCTACATAACAACCGGTGGCGAATTCGAGACCGCGATGATCGTGCTCGACGGTCTGCAGGAGGGCGAGTCGGTCATCGTCGAAGGTCTGCAGCGGGTGCGCCCGGGTGTTCCTGTCGAGGCTGTCATGGCCGCCGAAGGTCGGAAGTGACGCCGTGTTCTCGTCCGTTTTCATTTCCCGCCCCAAGACCGCGATTGTCATTTCGCTCGTGCTCACCATCATGGGTGCCATCGCGAGCGTAGTGCTGCCGGTCGAGCGGTTTCCCGACATAACGCCGCCGGCGGTGAACGTTTCGACGAGCTATGCCGGCGCCGATGCCGAAACGGTCGAGAACACCGTCGCCGCCCCGATCGAGGCGCAGGTCAACGGCGTGGACGGTATGCTCTACATGCGCTCCACCTCGGCCGACAATGGCCGATACAATCTCGACGTCACTTTCGAGGTAGGGACAGATCCCGATATCGCGGCGGTGAACGTGCAGAACCGGGTGGCACAGGCCACCTCGGTGCTGCCGAGTGAGGTCATCGCTGCCGGAGTGAAAACCGAGAAGGCCGCGACCAATATGCTCCTGACGGTGGTGCTCTATTCGCCGAATGGGACCTATGACGAAGTATTTCTGTCAAACTTCGCCGCGATCAATCTCACGGATGCCATAGCCCGCGTTCCCGGCGTGGGCAAGGTTGTGGCTCTGATCAACTTCGAATACGCAATGCGCGTCTGGATGGACCCCGAACGCATGACCAGCCTTGGGATCACCCCAGGCGACGTCATTCAAGCGATCCGTGAGCAGAACGTACAGGTCTCGGCCGGACAGGTCGGGGCGCCGCCGGTCCCGGGCGACCAGCAGTTCCAGTACACGATCAAATCGAAAGGCCGGCTTAGCCACGCTTCGGAATTCGAGAATATCGTGATCCGAAGCGGCGAAGCCGGGGCTGTCGTCACCGTGGGAGACGTTGCCAGAGTCGAGCGCGGATCGAGCGTATACAGCACTTCGGGGAGCTTCTCGGGCCAGCCCGCCACGGTTCTGGCCGTCTATCAGGCCCCGGGTGAGAACTCACTTGTCGTCTCCGACGGTGTGGTCGCGGAAGTCGAACGCCTGTCACGAAGCTTCCCCGACGACCTGGTCTACGAGATTCCCTTCAACACAACCGATTTTGTTGAGCAGTCGGTGAAAGACGTGATCTCGACCTTGTTCATGGCGTTTGTTCTGGTGATCGCGGTCGTGTTCCTGTTCCTCGGCAGCCTGCGGGCCACCCTGATTCCGGTGGTGGCGATCCCGGTCTCGCTGATCGGTACCTTAGCCTTTCTCCTGCTCTTCGGCATGTCGCTAAACACGGTCTCGCTCTTCGCCCTTGTGCTGGCTATTGGCATCGTCGTGGACGACGCCATCGTCGTCGTGGAAAACGTGGAGAGGCTCATGGCGGAGGAGCGCCTCAGCCCGGTCGACGCCACCCGCAAGGCGATGGGTCAGATCACCGGTCCGATCATCGCTACGACGCTGGTCTTACTCGCGGTCTTCGTCCCTGTGACCTTCATGCCTGGAATCACTGGTCGGCTCTATTCCCAGTTTGCGATAACGATCTCGACGGCCGTCGTGATCTCTTCGATCAACGCGCTTACGCTGTCGCCCGCACTGTGCTCGATTGTGCTGAAGGCGCGGAAGGGCAGACAGACGGGCGTGTTTGCGGTCTTCGAGGGGATGATTGGAAAGGCTCGGGACGGTTATGTCGGAGTCGTCCGTCGCTTCGTGCGTGTCGCCTTCTTGAGCCTTGTCGTCATCTGCGGCTTCGCGGTTGTCTCAGGATGGCTTCTGAAGCAAATCCCATCCGGTTTCATCCCATCCGAAGACAACGGCTATCTCTTCGTCGACCTGCAACTTCCCGATGCCGCCGCGATTGGCCGCACCGAGGCCGTCACCGCTCGCATCGGCGAGCAGATCCGACAGATCAAAGGTGTCGAGGCGACGATAAGCATCAACGGTTCCAGCCTATTGAACGGTAACACGCCGAACGGGGCGATGATCATCACGACGCTGACGCCGTGGGACGAGCGGCAGGAACCCAACCTCTCGGCTGAGGCAATTCTTGCGCAGATACTAATACTGGCTAGTCAGGAGGCCGCCGCCAGCGTCATTGCCTTCAACCCGCCGCCGATTTCGGGCCTCGGCCGCAGTGCCGGCGTCGAGATGAAAGTGCAGCAGGCCGGCGGAGGCTCGGCACAGGATCTCGCTGCCGCGCTCGGTTCGCTGGTCTATTCGGCCAACCAGCGACATGAGATAGCTAAGGCCTACACCACTTTCCGCGCCAATGTTCCGCAGCTATTCGTCGATCTCGATCGCCAGAAAGCGAAGACTCTGCAGGTTTCGATCGCCGAGGTATTCCAGACCCTGCAGGCGCAGCTGGGTTCCTACTATGTGAATGATTTCAACCTCTTCGGCCGGGTCTACAGGGTGATGGTGCAGGCCGACGGCGACTACCGGAACACCGTCGAGGACATCGGTGCGCTGTACGTCCGATCAACCATCGGCGAGATGGTCCCGCTCAGCACACTTATCGATGTCGAGAAGATCCTCGGACCCACTGTGCTCGAACGCTACAACATGTTCCGTGCGGGCACGGTCACCGGTGTGCCGGCCCCGGGCTTCTCGACCGGCAGCGCGATCGAGGTACTGGAGGAGGAGGCCACAATTGCCCTGCCGCCGGGCTTCGCCTTCGAGTGGACGGGCACCGCGCAGCAGCAACTCGAAAGCGCGGGACTGGTGCAACTCATCCTCGGGATATCGGTGCTCTTCGGCTACCTGTTCCTCGTCGCGCAGTACGAAAGCTGGACCATGCCGGTAGCGATCCTTTTGTCGGTGATCGTGGCGCTTTTCGGGGCGGTGGCCGCAGTCGCGGTCACGGGCGGAGATGTGAATCTCTACATTCAGATCGGG
>CAMYMX010000335.1 GCA_947259605.1 uncultured Polyangiaceae bacterium
GCTTCCATCCCGCGGGTCGCGATCAGAAAGCGAATCAAGGACCCCGCGGCCATGTATGCGCGCCGTGCGGGCAGAGCGCTGAAGCGCACGCTCATGACGGCGGCCGCCGGAGGAAGCTCGTTACGGTCCATCATGATCCTGGACCACTGGTCGGGGTCGAGCTCATCCCGAACGTCCCAAGCTAGGGCGACCGCGGCGCCTTCGACGATGCCCGGGTTCGGAACCATGCCGCCGAGGGTACCTGCGATCGCGAAAGGTCCCCGTCCCGCCTCCTCGAGCACGGCGTGCACGACTTCGTGTCCGAGCACCGGATGCGGCCAGTGCGACATCTGCAGATAGACCTCGCGTCGCCAAGGCTTGGCGATCAGGGTACGCCCGACGCCGATGAGGTCCTTCTTCTCGTTCTGGTTCCGAAAGAAATAGGCGGTGACCGGCTCCTTCGACGAGAGACCGGTCAGAGATCGAAGACGCTCGACCTGGAAGTCGCAATCTTCGAGCAGGCGACTGGCATCCTCGGGAAGCGTTTCGCGTGGCATGTGCACGACGCAGTGCGCTCCGCGCTCCGTCTTTCCGAGCCGCTCGACCAGATACCCCTCGCTCACCGAGTGTCCGAGCTCGTTGCCTTGCCAATACGAAGCCGCGACGACGCCCAAGGCCCCGACACAGACCGCAATCGCAGCGATCCGCGAGCGACCCCCGCCGCGGAGGCCGAGCGTCCCGGACGCCGGGTCCCAGAGGGCATCAAACAGCACGCCGAGCGAGAGAACGGCAACGAGCATCGTGGCTCGGTAGGTGAGGTAGCGGGTTGGGATCTGGACGAGGTCGTCGTAAATCGCCCCCGGGAAGTAGCCCGCGAACGCGCCAAACACGTAGACCGTTGGCGTCGAGTAAAATGCCCAAAGCCCAAGCATCACGGAGCCGAGAGGCACGGCGGCCGCGAGCCATGGGGCCAGGCGCGGCAGCCTGGTTGCGCCGGCGACCCATACGCCAATACAGGCCGCGAGCATGCAGCCTAGCGCCGGGCCGAGCACCACGAAGGCGAGACCCTCGGCGGGCGCGCACTGCCGCGTTCGCAGCGAGCTGACCGCGAGCAGCAGGAAGGGGATCAACCAAACTAGCAAGCCCATGCCGACGGTGCGGAAGATGAGATCGATACCTCGGAGACCGCGGTGCCGTTCGGTGTAGCTGGCTGCCGTCGCCGCCACCCACGGCGGGAGAAGCAGGCCAAGCGCCAGGGCGCTCTCCACTCCGTGCACGGCGAGCAGAGGGATGAACGCCAGAACGATACCAACGACGGCCGCAAACGCTGCGCTCAACCGGAACATGAACAGGGTTGCCACGGACTATTCGGCGGCTGCGGGCGCCCCCGTCGTCTCGAGCTCAACGACGAGGCCCAGCACTTCGTCGATGGTGGATACGAGGCAAATCTCGAGATCATCGCGGACCTCGTCGGGCACCTCTTCGAGGTCTGGCGCGTTTCGCTTTGGAAGAACGATGCGGGCGACGCCTGCCCGGTGTGCGGCCAGGCACTTCTCTTTGATGCCGCCGACTTTGAGCACGTTGCCACGAAGGGTGATCTCCCCGCTCATCGCCACATCGGGTCGGACCTTGACCCGCGTAAGCGCCGAGGCCAGCGCTACGAACAGCGGGATGCCTGCTGCGGCGCCGTCTTTGGGCACGCCCCCCCCCGGTAAATGAACGTGAATGTCCGTGTGACTCACGAAATCCTCTGCGAGACCAAGGTCCCCCGCCCGCGCGCGCACGAAGGTAAACGCGGCTGCAGCCGATTCCTTCAAAACGTCACCCATGTTGCCAGTCAGATGCAGCTTGCCGGTGCCCGGCATTCGCGTCGCTTCGACGAAGAGCAGGTCCCCACCCGCAGCGGTCCAGGCCAGGCCGGTCGCGACGCCGGCCCTCGGGATTCGCTCCGGCTTCTGCCGCTTGGCCTTCGGAGCCCCAAGCACGCTTTCGATGAATGGCGGGTCGGCCATGATCGAGACATCCTCGCCGTTCGCAAGTCGGACGGCGACCGCACGGCAGACGGCAGCGGCCTGCTGCTCGAGCTTTCGGACACCGGCCTCGTGAGTGTAGGAGTCGATCAGCAGGTCGATCGCTTCGTCTGAAAAGTCGAGGCGCTCCGGCGAAAGACCGTGCTCGCTCAACTGCCGGGGAATCAAGAAGTCGCGCGCGATCGATCGCTTTTCCATCGACGTGTAGCCGGGAAGCTCGATCACTTCCATTCGATCGAGTAGCGGCCCGGGGATCGTGCTCTTTTGATTGGCCGTCGCGATGAACATCATCTGGCTGAGGTCGAAGGGCACGTCGATGTAGTGGTCGGTGAACTGATGGTTCTGCTCGGGGTCGAGCACTTCGAGCAGAGCGCTCGCGGGGTCGCCCCGTTGGTCGGTTCCAAGCTTGTCGATCTCGTCGAGAATCATCACCGGGTTGTTCGAGTTCGCCTTCTTGAGGCCGGATATGATCCGCCCTGGAAACGCCCCGACGTAGGTGCGGCGGTGGCCGCGAACTTCGGCTTCGTCCGACACGCCTCCGAGCGACACGCGCACGAAAGCCCGGCCTGACGCGCGCGCGATCGAGCGACCGAGTGAGGTCTTGCCGACCCCGGGCGGACCGACGAAGCACAGAATGGGTGCGCGCCCGTTGCGCCGGAGCTTACGGACGGCGATGTACTCTACGATTCGGCGCTTTGGTTTCTCGAGCCCGTAGTGGTCTTCGTCGAGGACCTGCCTGGCGTGCTGAACGTCGAGCCGGTCTGGGGTCTTTTTTGACCAAGGCAGGTCTGCGAGCCATTCCACATAGGTCCGTGCCACCTGATACTCGCTGCTGGCCGCGTTCATGCTGCCCATGCGCCGAAGCTCGCGTTTGGCAGCCGCTTCTGCCTCGCTTGGGAGCCGGCCGAGCGCGATGCGTTCGCGGAGGTTTTCGATCTCGTCCTCGTCCACGTCGGTTTCACCGAGCTCTCGGCGGATGGCCTTGACCTGCTGGCGCAGCAGGTACTCTCGCTGCGAGCTCGACATCTCTTCTTCGACCATGCTGGATATCTCTTGCTTGACCCGCAGCACTTCGTTTTGCCGATTGACCTGGTCCAAAACTTTGCGAACTCTGGTTCGAATGTCGAGCGTTTCGAGAACCTCTTGCTTGGACTCGTTTGGAACCGGCAGGTTCGATTCGATGAGGTCGGCCAGTGCGCCCGGTTCACGGACATTGTCGAGAATGTGCAACGACTCCCGCGACGCCGTCGGGAGGTCGTGGAGCAGTTGGCGGGCGGACTCTCTGAGGTGTGCGGCCAGGGCTTCGACTTCGACGTCCACGGTGGGCAGCTCGTGGTAACGATGGACGCGGGCGCGCATCGTTGGATGCCGGCCGAGGGTTTCCTCGATGCGCATGCGGCTTACGCCCTGCAGCACCACGCTGTACTGACCCGAGTTGAGCCGGATGACCTTCAAGACGCGGGCGATCGTCCCGATGTGATAGACCTGGTCGAAGGTGGGGTCCTCGACCTCGGCCCTGTGCTGCGTCACCACCCCGATCGCGGGGCGGTCGCGCCCGCAGGCCTCTTCAATCAGACGGACCGACCGAGGCCGGCCGACGTTGACGGGCACGACGGTGGCTGGGAACAGGACCGAATTGCGGAGGGGCAGAATGGGTAAGATCGGTTCGGCGCCAGCGGGAAAGATCGAATCAGTCATTAGATTTGCCAACGATATTCGAGATCTACGCCGCCAGCAACGACCCTGCGCAGTCCACTAGCGCCCTGGGCGGTCGGCTGGTATCAAAGCGGCGCTCGAGATGCTGGGACGGAGATCCATAGGGGGAGTGGGGCTGCTCGGACTGACCGCCATTGGCGGCTGTCACGGCGGAATTGCGTTCAATGCGCTCGTATTGCTCGTTAGCGTAGGGATATTCGTAGGTACGATCCTCTTGGAGCGGTCCCCCTAGCTGTGATGATCCCGGAGCTTCGTACTCTCGACGAATTCAGCCTGGCCGACCTCGAGGCCATTCGGGTCCTCTTGCGCGGTGGCTCGGTAGTCGACTGGCATCGGCTCAATTTCGCCGAGGAGGCAGAGGCCGAGGCCTTCGTGCGAGCCCAGGAGATCGACCCGGACGACCCCGCCGACGCAGCCCGAGTGCTGCAGGTGAAGGACGCGGCGATCGACTATCTCCGCCGCCACTTTGATTTTCCGGTTCCAAAGCCGGTGGCGAAGAGGGATCTCGTGGGCCTCTTGATGCTCGCGTCCTCCAAAGGGCATCGGCAAATCTGTGCCTGTGCGATCTTGAAGGTGATGCACATCATCCACCACCTCGAGGCCCGTGAGCTCCTGTTCCTTTTGCCAACTGCGGACGAAGAGGTGTTCCAATGGGTGGAGCAGAAGGTCTACCACGTCATGGCGTCTGCCTTGGCCAATGACTTTCCGATTCTCGAGTTCATCGGCGGGCGAAAAAACAAGGATTCCCTCTACACCAAACTCTTGTCGAAGCCCGAAGTCAGTGCGTCGCAGATCTACGACAAGGTGCGCTTTCGAATCGTGACGCGCAGCTCGCACGACATCTTCCCGGTCCTGAACTACGTTCAGCGCAGCATCGTGCCTTTCAACTTCGTGATTCCGGGTCAGTCCACCAACACGCTGGCGCGATTCCATGAGTACTGCCGGTCG
>CAMYMX010000336.1 GCA_947259605.1 uncultured Polyangiaceae bacterium
CTGTTGAGCGTGGCCCAGCAGCGTGTGGAGAGGATCGAGCGCTACATCGTCATCGCGGACGGCACGGTATTTCGCCTAGTCGACCCGAACGATTCGAGCACGATCGACTCGGTTTGGCTCCCTCAAGCCGAAGCGCAGACTCCGAGTGTCAGATCGGTGCTCTTGCTCGACCCCGATGGCGACGTCATTCAATGGGCAAGCCGGGAAGACAAGAAGACGCGGCGGGCCTTTCTGCGAACGTTTCGCCAGCAGCTGCTGGGTGCCGTCGAGCTCGACGCCGCCAAGCCGCACGTCCTGCGACACGTCCACGTCAGCCAGGAAGGCGAAGACGGCGGCTACCTTTTGTCCTACCGAGCGTTCGACACGCGCGCGGGGCAGCTGACCTACATCGTCGCCGTTCACGACACGCAGTACCTGGTCGATGAGGTGTTTCCGACGATGTTCAGCTCGGATGCATCGACCCCAATTTACAACATCGTCGACGAGAGCAACCAACTGGTCTTCGGCCCCGACCTGTCGGAAGTCGGCGTCTACACGGTCGACCATCGGTTCCCGACGACGCTGGACGCTTGGCGCTTGCAAGTCGCTCCTCGCCAAGCGGCGCTCCTTCAAGCCCAAGGACGTTCCCGAATGCGCGGGGAGGCGACACTGCCTTTGATGTCGTTCGCGATCATGCTCTTGAGCGCAATCTTCTTCATCTACGCCGCAGCGAAAGAACGTCGCCTCAACGAGCTCAAGAGCGAGCTCATGGCGAACGTCTCCCACGAGCTCAAAACCCCTTTGTCCGTCGTTCGAATGTTCGCCGACATGCTTCGTTCCGACCGCGTACCGAGCGAGGAACGTCGAATGGAGTACCTGGACATCATTTGCCGGGAGTCGGAACGGCTCACCTCGTTGATCGACAACGTCCTGGATTTCTCAGCGCTCGAGGGCGGCAAAGGGCCGTATCGACTGAAGCAAGGTGACCTCGGAGAGGCCGTCGGCCGGGCGCTCGAGGCATTCCGCTACCGGAGCGAGCAGGATGGCGTCGAAATTCACCTCAAAAGCGCGGCTGAGCTGCCGCCGGTGCTGATCGACCAGGAAGCGATCGCCCTGGCGATCATCAATTTGCTCGACAACGCGGTGAAGTACGGGGGGCAAACCCCAGTCGAGCTCGAGCTCATCGCCAAGCGCCACTCCATCGACGTCGCAGTCCGCGACCATGGCCCGGGAATCCCCGCCGACTCGCTCCGACGCGTGTTTGAGCGCTTCTACCGCGGTCCGCACAGCAGTCCCACTCGCGGTTCGGGCATCGGTCTGTCGCTGGTTCAGCACATCGCGCAGGCCCACGGCGGGCGGGCGTGGGCGAAAAACGCCCCGGGGGGGGGCGCGGTGGTGGGTTTAACCATTCCAGTCGCCAGACTTTGAGCGAAGCATCTTTGCCGGTCCGCCGGACTGCGGGTATCTTCGCGGCGATGTCAGAGGACGGACGCGGAATTCTGCTCGTGGAGGACGATCCGGCTCTCGCGCTTGGGCTCTCGGACAGTCTGCGGTTTGAGGGGTATCGGGTCGTACACACCGCAAAGGGTCAAAAAGCGATCGAGCTCGCAGCCACGGAGGGGGTCGACTGCGTCATCCTCGATCTGATGCTCCCCGATATCAACGGCTACCAGGTTTGCGAAACCATCCGGAGGTCTGACCCGATTCTACCGATCCTCATGCTCACCGCTAGGGGGCAGGAATCGGACAAAATCCGCGGTCTCGAGGCTGGCGCCGACGACTACGTGACCAAGCCATTTGCGATCGGCGAGCTCGTCGCACGCATTCGGGCTCTCTTTCGGCGTGCGGGAAGACCCATCCGTCCTTCGCAGGCGGAAATTCGAATCGGCGACATCAACATCGAAACCGGCGCGCAGACCCTTACGCGTGGCTCCGAAACCATGCATTTGTCGTTCTACGAGGTGGAGCTATTGAAATTCCTCTGGGAGCGCGAGGGCGCACCCGTCTCGCGGGACGAGATTCTAGAGAAGATCTGGGGCTTGGAAGCCGGTCCCAACAATCGCACTGTCGACAACTTCATCGTCAAGCTGCGCCGCAAGATCGAGCCGAAGCCCGATCGCCCAGTGCACATCCTGACGGTCTACGGCGTCGGCTACAAGCTCGTGTGCTGATCGGGTGGGGACCGGGGTCACCACCTTCCTGTGGTACGGGCTTTGCGGCGGCGTCGTAGCACTCACCATCATCGTGAGCATCGGTCTTTTCATCTGGGGAACCCATCGGGAGAAGCGGAAACGCCGCAATCCGCCGCCGTCTTGACCTGGTGCAAGCGGGTCGTTACAACCAATCCGCTCTAGAGACAACATTGGTGGACGAGGACAGTCTTTGCCGCGAAAAGAAGAACGAGGCGGGCTTGGCCGCCAGCTAGCCATAGGCATCTACTCGATCGCCTTGGCCTACTTGGTCATCGTGGGCTTCGCCTCGGTTATCCCGCAGGTGTTCTGGCCCAAAAGTGATGCCTCTTTCGATCTGGATTGCTCCGATGGCCTGCAGCTCCTTCGACACGAGGTCGATGAGCTGCGGCTCGCCTACCTCGCCACGAACGCGACAGATGAAACCGCCCTCCAGACGTCTCTCGAGGCTTGGGATCTTCGGCTCAACGAGCTGGCTAAGCGCTGCAACGAAGACCACGTGCATTTGCTCAATCAATACCGATACCGCGTCGAGCTCGGCCTGCAAAGGTACATTCGAGAAGACGCGCCTCTTGCCAATCGCGTGACCGAAGCGCTCGGCTCGAGGTCGGATTCTCAATCATCTCAGAACCCGGAGCCCAGTCCATGACCGAGACGCCCGAAGCCGAGCCGCCCGAAGCGGAAGGCGCCAAGACTTTTGCAGAACTGGGCATACACGAGGACGTCCTCGAAGTGATCGCTGAAATGGGTTGGGAAACCCCAACTCCAGTTCAGCGTGACTCTTACCCGCTCGTCATCGCGGGACACGATGTCATCGTTCAGTCCCGGACGGGAACAGGAAAGACCGGCGCGTTCGGGATTCCGCTCGTGGATCGATTGCTTTCGGATGACGGGGACGAACAGGCCCTGGTGCTCGCCCCAACACGAGAGCTGGCTCTCCAAAGCGCACGTGAGATCGCAAAGCTCGGAGCCCGCCGCGGCATCGATACGGTCGCCGTCTACGGCGGCGCATCGATGGAGCAACAGGTCCGCGCACTCGAAAAAGGTGCGCGCGTCATCAGCGGAACGCCTGGACGCGTCCTAGACCACTTGAAGCGCGGGACGATCAAGGCATCTCGGCTGCGGGTCTTGGTGCTAGATGAAGCGGACGAAATGCTGTCGATGGGCTTCGCGAAAGAGCTTCACGCAATCATCGAAAGGCTCCCGAAGAAGCGTCAGACCCTGCTGTTTTCGGCCACTGTCGACCGTGCAATCAAACGTGTCGCAGAGAAGCACATGCACGAACCGCAGTTCCTGGGCCTCTCGGGGGATCACGTCGGCGCTCTTGGAATCGAGCATTTCGTCTACATGGTGAGCGGTGTCGGGCGCGTTGCAAACCTGATCTCCGTTCTCGAAATCGAAGATCCCGAGAGCGCCCTTATCTTCTGCAACACCAAGGCCGAGACCGAAGAGGTTTCGGCTGCGCTGCAGCGTGCTGGGTTCAATGCAGAGTGGTTGAACGGCGACCGGCCTCAACGGGAACGCGAGGAAGTGCTTGGTCGTGTGCGTCGTGAGGAGGTTCGATTTTTGGTTGCGACCGACGTCGCCGCGCGTGGCATCGACGTGTCTCACCTCACCCATGTCATCAATTTCTCGTTGCCAACGAACGTCGAGCAGTACGTGCACCGCACCGGGCGAACGGGGCGCGCCGGGCGGACCGGTACGGCGATTACTCTGGTTGGTCCGACGGAGCTCGGGATCCTCTACTATCTCCGACTGCAATACCGGATCTTTCCCGTCGAGCGGACACTGCCGAGTGAGGGCGAGCAGCGAACTCGCCAAGAGGCCGACCGCATCGCGATGATTGACGCGGCCTACCCCAATGCGCCGAACGAACATGACCTCGCCCTCGTGCGGCGCTTCATGAGCCACGCCGATGCGGAGCGGATGCTCGCGGGCCTGCTCTCGGCATTCTTCGGCGAAGAGACCGGTGATGTCGATAAGGTCGCCGCGACCCGGCGGAGGCGCGGCAAAGAGCACCCAGACGACCACAGCATGGTCAACGGCGACCCCGACGACGCGACGTCCGAAGCAGAGGAGGAGTCCCCAACGGCGACCCTGTATGTAAATGTGGGTCGCCGAGACGAGCTCAGGGCGTCCGAGCTGGGCCGCATGCTTCGAGACAGAACTGGTCTGAAACGCAAAGAAATCGGGCGCATACGGGTCCGTGACAAGCACTCGCTCGTCGATGTTCCCGAAGATCGCGCCCAAGACATCATCGAGTCGATGGCGGGCGCCGTGCTGGGGGACCGGGAGCTCGAGCTGGAGCTGGCCAAGGGCGACTGACCCCTTGCCGTGCCCGGGGCGCCAGCGGCCCTTAGCCCCAAATTTGGGACGCCCTGCTTCCGTCGTCTATCTTGTTTTTCGGAGATGGCTCAGGGGATTGCGTCGACGAGGCCTGCCGCAACGGGGTTGCACCCAGGGGCTGTGCTTGGGGGAAGATTCGAGGTCGTCGACCAGGTCGA
>CAMYMX010000337.1 GCA_947259605.1 uncultured Polyangiaceae bacterium
GTGTTGTTCAGGAGTGAAGGCCTGCGACCGGTTGAGGTGACGGTGCACGGAGACGACGCGCTGCCTAGCGAGCCCGCGCCGACTGACGAAGAGGCGGAGCTGCCCTTCTGGCTCACGGACTACAGTACGCACATGAACCTCATCGGTGTCTTGAGTGCCTTGCGTCCTCGGGTCTCCGATGAGCTCGAGGCCGTCGAGCAAGCCGAGCCGGACGGGCTTGATGAATTCGCTTTCCCCCGGACTGCGGGCGTACTTTGAGGGCGCGCATCTCGCGCGACAGGCCGCGCCGCCGACGAAGTACGAGCGGCAACAGGCGGAGCACGAACGCGAAGAGGCGGAGTATGCGGCGTTCATCGAGGAGCGTATGCGGCGCAGGATGAAGTGAGGCGTCGCGCTTCTTCGTTCTCCAACCGATAGCGTAGTCGATGCACAGGACTCGCTTCGCTGGGCCTAGCGCGTCCGTAGGGCCTGCATCGCCAGCCTTACGTGCTCGCGGCGAGGGTGAAGAATTACGTATGCCCAGGAATGCGATTCGCTGATAGCGTCTTTCCGACAAGGAGGGTGAAGGCATGCCCACGATCAACAAAAGCATCAGCATCAGTGCACCTGTCGAGAAGGTGTTTGCGTACATCACGACTCCAACCAAAGGCCCAGAGTGGCTGGTCGGCTGGACGGAGGTGACGGATGTGACCGGGTCTGGCGTCGGTCAGCATTACCGCTGGAAATACAGCATGCTTGGGGTTCCGCTTCGGGGTGAGACCACGGTTCGCGAGCAGGTACCGAACGAGCGCTCGGTCACGGACAGCAAAGGAGGGATCGAGAGCACATTCACGTTCACCCTCGAACCGCATGAAGGTGGGACGAAGCTGGATCTGGAGTTGGACTACACCATCCCGATGCCGGTGCTGGGGAAGCTGGCCGAACAGCTCGTGCTCAAGCGCAACCGGCGAGAAGTCCAGATGTCGATGGAGAACATCAAGGAGAGTTTGGAGCTCTAGGACCGGGCCACGGGCTACTCAGACCCTGGTGCAGGCCTAGTGTTGCTCTCACTAGGGGAATTCGGCTTCGATGCTTTAGGACCTAGAGAATTGCGCCTCCTGAGACAAACGTCGAACCAGCTTGCACGGTGACGTCACCACCCGTGCGCAGGAGAAAAAGCAAGCTCACCAAGATGGCGCCGGCGATCATGCCACCCTTTCTGGATTTGCCTTCGAACCTAACCGCGTTCTCATCCAGCCTAACGAGCGCATCGCTTGCGGATTTCGTCGAGACGAATGAAATCTCGAGCCAGCCCGGGCGGGCGAGTCTCGTGTGTTCTTTTCTGGTGACCCTCGCGGAGACGAGCGTGCCCTTTGCAATCAGCACCGTACCGTCGGCGCCCGCCACGTCTTCACTGACTGCGAACAGCGTAGACTCGGTCGTCGTCACCGGGTACTTCCCAACGCCGCGAGAGGTGACGTCGCGAAGCGCCACAATCGAGATGGGCGTCGCTGGCATTTCCATGCCCGCGACACTGAACACGGTGCCGGTCGCCATCCCTGTGGGCCGCACGGTCTTCATGGGTGACCCACAACCGGCAGTGGTGTCTAGGGCTATCGCGAAGTCGAAGTCGAACACCAAGGGGCGGGGTCGGAGCCTTGGCCTTCGATGACCTCGAGGGCGCAGGTGCTTTGGCGTGGCGGCACCTGGGAACGTGCTGCTACCCGCGCGCGCGACGCGGCTCTCGAAGGACTCGGTCGTCAACGTGTCGCAGCTCATCACGCTCGACCGGAGCGCGCTCGCCGAGCACGTGGCGAAGCTCTCGCGATGGCGCAGAGAGTCGATTCCTTCGGGGATCGATGTGGTCCTTGGACGGTACGCGCAGCTTGGGGGCGACGAAGCGGCGGTGGATGCGCGTATTTGGGGGGCGTCGATGACGACGGTGCGGGTACAATGCGCTCCATCATGCAGGGTCCAGTCGATCAGCAGTCCGTTGCGGTGAGCTGGCGCAGCCGCGGGTTTTGTTGTGATCTCTGGGTGGACCCGCCTGGCCAGGTCTGGGCAGATTACCTGCACGAGGTGGACGAGCTCGTGATGGTCGCGATTCGGTAAGGTCGAATTCGAAGTCTTCGGGTAGACTCCCGGACCTATGAGTATGAGCAAGGCCATCCACCGTTTTGCGCCGGTCGCCCTACTCGCTTTTGCGGCCCTGGCCCTCCCCGGAACGACGACCACGACCAAGGCCGAGGAGACGTACACGCTGCGCATCGCCACGCTTGCGCCCGCCGGATCGTCTTGGATGAAGGTGGTCAACGCATGGAACAAGACGCTTCAGGAGAAGACGAAGGGCAGGCTCAAGATCAGAGTCTATCCGGGGGGCTCTCAAGGCGACGAGCGCGATTTCGTGAGGAAGATGCGCGTCGGCCAGCTCGACGCGGGCATCATGACGATGACGGGGATGAGCATGATCGTGCCCGCCATGATCGTGCTGGTGCTCCCAGGCTTCCTCGACACCTATGAAGAGCTCGACAGGGTACGCGCCAAGATGGCGCCGCAGTTCGAGGCGATGTTCGAGAAGGAAGGCTTCAAGCTCGTCGGCTGGGGCGATGCGGGGCTGAACCGACTTTTTGCTGCCAAACCTTTTCGAAGGCCGTCAGACCTGAAAGCCTTGCGCCCCTGGGTGTGGAAGGACGAGCTGGTCTTCGTGGAGCTCTACGACGTCATCGGAGCCAATGCGGTCCGGTTGGGGGTGCCGGAAGTCTACCCAGCGCTTCAGACGCGCATGGTCGACATGGTCTCATCCTCGGCGCTGACCGCCGTGGCTCTGCAGTGGCACACGCGCGTGAAGTACATGACCGGCTGGAACTCCGCGATCATCGCGGGTGGCACCCTGATGCGCAAAGACAAATACGATGCGCTCCCACCCGATCTGAAGGAAGTCTTCGATTCGACCGCTGCGCGCGCCCACGATCTGCTCAACAGGTCCATCCGCAACGATGACCGAAAAGCCTATGAAGTCATCGTCAAGAAAGGCATCCAAGCGATCGACGCCGGCGACGCAAAGGCCGAATGGGATGCGGCCTACGCAAAAGTCCGCGAGAACTTCACGGGGCGTCTGTTCCCGAAGAGCCTGCTCGACGCGGTGGCGAAAGCGGCCGAGCCGTAGTTGCCGCTGGGCGGAGACTGGCGGCAAAACGGCAGCGGGTGAATCAGATTGCGCGGGGGACGCGGTAGGGAGCACGGAGAGGTTGAGTTGGTGGTGAGGGTTCTCGGCCGCGAAGGTGCGGCGGCAGCTATCGGTGGGGCAGTCGGTGCGGATTGCGCGTGAGCTCCACGAGCACCCAACGGTGCTGTTGTTTCCTGGCTGGCGCACGGGGGATGAGAGCGCGGCGTAGAGAGCGCGGAGCCGACAGGTTCCAAGAGAAGTGGCAGCGGATGAAGCGGAGGCGACGGGCTAGAGGAACCATCGCGCGAGAAATGCGTACTCCTTGGCGCGGGCGGTCTGGAGCTCTTTTTCGATGCTCGATTCGATGAGGCCGCCGACGCCGAAGATGTTTGCTTCGACCGTGAAGTTGTCGGTGCGGCGGCAGTGGCCGTCGCCAGTGGGTTCGATGCGTACTGTGCCGTGCATGGTGACGGCGTCTTTTCGGGGCTTGCTTTTGGGGTCGAGGTTTGCAGGCTGCACCATTGCCCATGTCCACTCGTTTGCGGCGGCGTCGAGCGTGCCGTGTTCTTCGTAGGCGAAGCTTTCTCCGATGAGCTTCGCGACCGGCGCGGGGAGCTTCATCTTGGGGACGATGCGCAGCTTGCGTGACGTGTCACCAATCTCGAGGACGTCGAACGCGCGAGACTGGAGCTCGTCGAGGTAGAGCGCGCGGAGATACGACTCGTCTAGGAAGGATGCCCAAAAGGCGTCGGGCGTGCACGGGAGGACGGCGGATGTGGTGGAGGCTTTCATGTGGGGGTTTCGCGAGCCTGCAAGAACGCCAGCCAAGGGTCCCAATAATACTTCCGCCAGCCTTCGCTCACGCCTTCGTAGTCACCATCCGCAACGCCGGTATGCACCAGGTCGATGCGCCCTCCTGACGGTGCGTCCGAAAACGCGAGGACGAGGACCGAGTCGGGGTCGTCCGCCGCGAAGTTGGTCGAGCGCCAGGTCTGCACCACGAGGCGGCCGGACACCGTCGCGACCATCCGCCCGGTGAGCGCGCCCCCAAACGCAGAAAACGCGGACCCAGGCTCGCGCGAGACCGTCACCTCGCTCCCGGTCAACGCCGCGTGCTGCTTCGCATCGACGTACATCTCGAAGAGCGCTTCGGGAGAAGCCGGGAGCTCGATGCTCTGTTGAATATCCTTGCCCATCGGACTACGTGGCCCGGGCCGATTGATGAGCCGCGGGCGGTGAAATTTGGGACTTCATGATCCCTGCGTATCAAACGCCGAAAAAAAAGACCAGGGAGTCTCGCGCTTTAGAAGACGTACCCCAGGTTGAGCTGGATCTGATGGTAGCCGGTTCTGTATGACGTTGTCGTCGCGCTGTTCATGCTGATGGAATAGTTCAGATCGAAATTGAACATGGCCAAATCGACGTTCACGCCGAAGCGGGCGAGGGCCTGGTAGATGGCGAGGTTGTCGGCCTTAGGTTTGAGCCGGAGGGAGGGCTGCCCTTCTCTTCGAACGATGA
>CAMYMX010000338.1 GCA_947259605.1 uncultured Polyangiaceae bacterium
GAGATGCTGCAGCGCAGGCTGTTTGTGCGCATCGTGACGGAAATCGGCGCTCGTCTTCCGCGCGTGAGCGGCACGGCGCTTCGGGATGCGAACGGGCCCGAGCTGCTGAACCGTTTCTTCGACGTGTTCACGACCCAAAAGAGCGTGGCTTCCTTGCTCCTCGGCGGGGTTGACGCCGTCCTCATTGCGCTGGTCGGGTTGATCGTCCTTGCGTTCTATCATCCAGCGCTCCTCGCCTTCGACATCGTGCTGATCATTGGTGCGGTGTTGGTTCTGATTCCGCTCGGGCGCGGGGGCACGCGCACGAGCGTCGCCGAGTCCAAAGCCAAATATGCCGTGGCCGGATGGCTCGAGGAGATGGCGAGGCATCCGCTGTCGTTCAAGCTTGCGGGAGGCGAGGAGCTCGCGCGAACCCAAGTGGAGACGCTGGCGAAATCGTATCTCGACAAGCGGGATCGCCACTTCCGAGTCGTGTTTCGCCAACTGGTGGGTGCCTTCACCATCGAAGTCGTGGCTAGCGTCGCCTTGCTCGCCGTGGGCGGTTTGCTCGTCATCGAGCGCCAGCTGTCCATTGGTCAGCTCGTCGCAGCTGAACTCATCGTGACCGCCGTCGTTGCGTCGATCGCAAAGCTGGGTGGCAAAGTCGAGATCTTTTACGATCTGGTCGCCGCGGTTGACAAGCTTGGAGAAATTCTCGACCTGCCCTTGGAGCGCCCCGATGGCGAAATCTTGCCGCCCGGGGGTGGGCCTCGCATCGGGCTCGTCGTCGACGAGGTGGAAATCGAGTCAGAGCCAGGTGTGGCGCCGGTTCGAGTCTCGTTCAAGGTCGCGCCCGGCGAGCGCTTGGCGCTAGATGGGGCGGAGCGCGATACCAACGCCGCTATCGACGCGATCTTTGGACTGCGCGCGCCTTCCGCAGGTGTGATCGAAATGGACGGGCATGACGCGCGAGACCTTTCTCTGCGCGAGCTCCGCCGGCGCGTCGCGCTCGTCCGCGGCACGGAAATTTTTCCAGGCTGCATTCTCGACAACCTGCGCGCTGCAAACGCCGACCTCACGGCGGAGGAAGCATGGGACGCTCTGAGTCAGGTCGGCCTGGCGGACGCGGTGAAGTCTCTTCCCGAGGGCCTGCAAACGCCAATCCTTCGAGATGGGTCGCCGCTGTCCCGCACCCAAGCGATTACGCTCACCATCGCTAGAGCCGTTGCAGGTAAGCCCTCGCTGCTGATTCTCGACCGAACCCTGGATCGGATCGACTCGGAGGCTGGCATCCGCATTGCAGACCGCTTGTCGGCGAATCGCGAGAGCGCGCTTCTGGTCGTTGCTGCGGACCCCGCCGTTCGAGGACGCATGGATCGCTTCATTCAGATTTCGGACACCGTTCTGCACGAAGGAGAGGCAGCATGAGGGAGTCATCGGTCAACTCCGAACGCTGGTCGGGCTTCGAGCGCCACACGCTTCCCGAGTCGCTGGGCGTGCCGGCGCCGCGACGAACCATCGTCGTAGCCAAGACACTGGTTGCGGTATTCCTGCTGTTCACCCTTGCTGCGCTTCTTGCGCCTTGGACCCAGAACATCCGAGGGCGTGGGCGCGTGTTCGCATATGCGCCCGAACAGCGACAGCAGCCCATCGAGGCGACCATCTCCGGGCGCGTCGAGAAGTGGTTCGTCCAAGAGGGCACCCAGGTGAAGAAGGGCGATCCCATCGTGAAGCTGAGGGACAACGATGAATCGATGCTAGACCGTCTGGGGGCGGAGCGCGATGCGATCGGGCTCCGCCGAATGGCGCAGTCGCAGCGCGTCGAGTCGCTGAGCAACCGGATCGAGTCGATTCGTCGATCGCAGCGCGCGGAGATTTCGGCCGCAGAATCGAACATCCAAATCGCTCAGCGCGGCGTCGACGCAGCCGTGCAGGATGTGGGCGCAGCGACCGCCGAGGTCGAAACCAACGAGCTCAACCTTCGCCGTCAGCGCGGCCTCTTCGACGACGGTCTAGCATCCCAACGGGAGTTCGAGCTTGCGGAGCTCGCCGCGCGGCAGAGCAGGGCCAAGCTTGCATCGGCGAACGCGAAGCTCGCAGCTTCGAAGAACAAGCTCGCGCAGAGCCGCGCCTCGCTCCGACGGGTCATTGCGTCCACCGAGGCGGAAATCGAAAACGCCGAGGCGAGCTGGCGGAGCGCGGAGACCGAGGTCGCATCCACCAACGCGGCGCTGGCACGCCTCGACATGGGCATTTCGCGCCAACAGGCCCAGACGATTACGGCGCCCGTCGACGGGACGATTCTTCGCGTCGTCGGGCGTCTCGGTGGAGAGCAGGTCAGCCAAGGCGAGGTCCTGGCCGTGCTCGTGCCCCTGACCGAAGATCGTGCGGTCGAGCTCTACGTCGACGGCAACGATGCCGCCCTGATCACGCCCGGCAGCCCCGTTCGGCTTCAATTCGAAGGCTGGCCGGCGGTGCAGTTCTCCGGCTGGCCGTCGGTCGCGGTCGGGACGTTTGGCGGGCGGGTTGCGTTCGTGGATACGGGCGACGATGGGCGCGGGGACTTCCGCATCGTCGTCGTGCCCGACGCGGCGGACAGCCCCTGGCCCGCGGCGAGCTATCTTCGACAAGGCGTCCTGGCCAAGGGCTGGGTCCTGCTCAAGCGGGTCTCGCTCGGCTTCGAGGTCTGGCGGCAGTTCAATGGCTTCCCGCCCACCACGGACCCACCGCCCATGGCCACCACTGGCAAGGAGGCTAAGTGAGCGCTGCCGCGAGACTAAGCGTTCTCGTCTTGGGAGCGCTTACGCCAGCCCTTGCGTTCGCAAGCGGGGAGCAGGGAGGGCCGCTTCATTTCGAAGAGGTTCTGCAGTCCGTCAAGGCGCACGATCCGCGGATACGCCAGGCGGTTGCCCAGCTTCGCAAGGCGGAGTCGAAAACGATGGAGGCTCGTGGCGCGTTCGATCCGAGGCTCGACGGGGACGGAAAGATTCTCACCGGCGCGTACTACGATACGCGCAGTGCGGATGTGGAGCTTCGGCAGCCGACGACGCTGTGGGGCTCGGAAATCTTCGTGGGCTATCGCGTCGGTCTCGGCATCAATGAGCGCTGGCCGACCTATCGGGACGACCAGACGCTCTCCGGCGGCGAGGTCCGAGCGGGAATCGAGGTGCCGATCTGGCGCGGCGGGCTCACCGACCCCGACCGTGCCGAGCGTGCCCGCGCGATTCAACTCGAAGAGGCTGCCGGTCAAGGACTGTCTGCCGCACAGCTCAACCTCGAGCTCGCGGCCGCGCGGACGTACTGGAGCTGGGTCGGCACGGGGCAGAACCGAGAGGTTGCCAGATCGCTACTCGACCTGGCCGAGCAGCGAGACGCTCAGCTCCGCCGTCGCCTCGCGGCCGGTTCGATTGCTTCCTTCGATGTAATGGACAACGAGCGAATCCTGCTCGAGCGAAAGGCGTTCCTGGTCGCCGCGGAGCGCGCCTTCCAGAAAGCAACCTTCGACCTGTCGCTGTTCTTGCGCGATTCGGAGGGCCTTCCGATTGTCGCTGACGCCCGGCGCCTTCCCAAGACGCTGTCCGTCGAGCCCCTCGAGGAGCTTTCGGTAGAGCGTGCGGTGGACGAGGTCCTCGCGTGCCACCCCGAGCTCGAAAAAGCGCGTGCGGAGCTCGAAGCGGCCGAGGTCGACCAACGGCTCGCCCGCAACGAGCTTGGGCCCGAGCTCAGGGCGCGATTCGTATACTCGCGCGATCTCGGCGGTCTAACCGATACCGATCTCGATTTTACGCTTCCGGGCAACGTGTACGAGGCGGGACTGGCTCTCTCGATGCCCTTGATTTTTCGCGAGGAGCGCGGCAGGGCCGGGCTCGCCCGAGCGGAGGTAGCCGAGAAGCAGGCGCGGGTGCGCTTGGTCTCGGACCAGCTCCGCGCGAGAACGCTCGACGCGGCGTCGGCGGTCGAGGCCGCTCAGCAAAGAGCCGCGCTGACGGACGAGGTGGTCGATACGGCCGCAGAGCTCGCCGAGGGCGAGCGACGCCGATTCGAGGTCGGGTCGAGCAACCTCATCTTCGTCAATCTGCGCGAGCAGCAGGCGGCCATGGCGCAGATGCGCTTCATCGAGGCCCTGGCGCTCGCCGAGATTGAACGCACGCGCTGGGAGACGACCACGCGCGTCCAGTGCGCTGAGGCCCGTCCTTGATGCAGCCCAGCACTCGCCCAATGACCAGGGGCTTGCAGAAGTCATGAGAAGGCCTATCGAATGAGGTGAAAGGAATCCGCCATGGAGCTCAACACCGGCATCTCACCCGACCACCGCGAAAAACTGGCAGCCGAGCTCGCGAGGCTCCTGGCTGATAGCTACACCCTCTATCTCAAGACCCACAACTTCCATTGGAACGTGACTGGGCCGATGTTCCAGACTCTCCACTCGATGTTCGAGCTACACTACACCGAGCTCGCGATGGCGGTCGACACCATCGCGGAGCGTATTCGGGCCCTCGGCGTTCTCGCGCCCGGAAGCTACGCGGCATTCGGAAGGCTCGCGAGCGTCTCAGACACCGACGCGGCGCCACACGCTCTCGAGATGGTCAAGCTGCTCGTCGAAGCGCACGAGACGGTGATTCGCACGGCCCGCGAGGTCGTGCGCGCCGCAGAGGATGCCGGCGACCAGGC
>CAMYMX010000339.1 GCA_947259605.1 uncultured Polyangiaceae bacterium
GTTTGATCGCGCTGGCAATCAAGACTTGTTGAGGTAGGGTCCCAAAAGAGCACATGCGTACAGTCATCCACTTCGACATGGACGCGTTTTTCGCGTCGGTGGAGCAGCTGGACAACCCGGAATTGCGGGGGCAGCCGGTCTTGGTCGGTGCACGCTCGCGTCGGGGGGTGGTGACCGCCGCCTCTTATGAAGCCCGCCCGACGGGGGTTCGCTCGGCGATGTCGATGGTCGAGGCGCTGCGACGCTGCCCCGATGCTGTCGTCGTTCCGCCGCGGCGGGCCCGCTACACGGAGCTCAGCGGCCGAGTTTTCGAGGTTTTTCGGCGCTACACACCGCTGGTCGAGGGCCTGTCGGTCGATGAAGCCTTCCTCGACGTGACGGGTAGCCGGTCACTCTTTGGGGAGGGTCCCGAAATCGCGCGGCTCATTAAGGACGACGTTCGATCCGAGATTGGGCTGACCGGTTCGGCGGGCGTCGCGTCGAACAAGTTCGTCGCGAAGATCGCCAGCGACCTCGACAAGCCCGATGGGCTGACCGTCGTGCCAGTGGGCGGCGAGGCCGAATTTCTCGCACCGCTGCCGCTCGAGCGGATGTGGCGCGTGGGCCCCAAGGCGAGGGTGAGGCTCAGGGCGGCGAGTCTCCAGACCATCGGCGACCTTGCGCGCAGCGATCTGCGGACGCTCGAGCAGTTGCTGGGGAGTTGGGGTCCAGTGGCGCGCGAGCTTGCGCGCGGGATCGACGAGCGGCTCGTGGTCGTCGGGGCGCCCCCCAAGAGCCTTGGAAGCGAGTCGACCTTCGAAGAGGACCTCACGACAAACGACGCGCTGCTCAAGCCGATCTTGCGGCAGTCGATGCAGGTGGCGGACCGGCTCGTGAATAGAGGGCTCTGGGCGCAGGTGGTCACGCTCAAGCTGAAGTACGGCGATCATCGCATTCGAACCCGGCAAGCGCGCCTCCCGCGCGCGGTCTCCGACACCGATTCAATCTTCCAAGCCGCCAGCGAATTGCTTTCGCGCTTCGAGGCGATTGAACACGGCGTGCGGCTCACCGGGGTCTCGGTTTCATCGCTGACTAGGGAGCCGGACGCCGAGCTGTTTCCAGACGTGGAGCGCGAGCGGCGCGAGCGTTTGGCCGCGACGACCGGCGCACTCCGCGCGCGCTTTGGCACGGCGGGTGTCACCCGTGCTTCCCTGATTGCCGACCCGCTCGACGCCGGCGATTCCCATCGCTAGAAAAGTCGCACAATCACAGTATCAGCAAGCTCGTTTCCGAGTCGCGTTGACACGATTCGGTCGGGCCCCTAGGGTCTTTTCGTTGCGTGCAACACGCAATGCTCCTGGAGCCACATCGGATGAACGCACGACACACCAAGTTCATCTTCGTCACAGGGGGTGTTGTCAGCTCGATCGGAAAAGGCCTTGCTGCTGCTTCGATGGGCGCGCTCCTCGAAGCACGAGGACTACGAGTCACCAACATGAAGTTGGACCCGTACATCAACGTCGATCCAGGCACGATGTCGCCTTTCCAGCACGGCGAGGTTTTCGTGACCGACGACGGTGCCGAAGCAGACCTCGACCTCGGTCATTACGAGCGCTTCACCAAAGCGACCATGACCAAGGCGAACAACTTCACCACCGGCAAGATCTACGATTCGGTCATCGCAAAAGAGCGTCGCGGCGAATACCTCGGGGCTACGATTCAGGTCATTCCGCACATCACAGACGAGATCAAAGCGCGGGTCCGGGAGGCGACGCTCGATGTCGACGTGGCAATCGTCGAGGTCGGTGGCACCGTCGGTGACATCGAGTCGCTGCCGTTCCTCGAGGCTGTTCGACAGTTGCGCGGCGAGCTTGGTCCGCAGAACAGCGTCTCGGTTCACGTGACCCTCATTCCGCACATCGCGGCGGCCGGCGAGCTCAAGACCAAGCCGACCCAGCACTCGGTGAAACAGCTTTTGGGTCTCGGGATTCAGCCCGAGATTTTGCTTTGCCGGGTGGACCGCGAGCTGCCGCACAAGCTCAAAGAGAAGATCGCGCATTTCTGCAACGTGCCGGTCAAAGCCGTGATCGCCGCGCCCGACGTGAAGGTGATCTACGAGCTCCCGCTGACACTGCACGAACAGGGGCTCGATCGTCTGCTCGCAGAGCGGCTCAACATCTGGTCGCGGGACCCTGACCTTTCGGTTTGGCGTCGGACGGTCGACCGCTACATGGCCCCCGGCCGAGGGCACGTTTCGATTGCGCTCGTTGGCAAGTACGTGCACCTGCGGGATTCGTACAAGTCGCTCCATGAGTCCTTGGTGCATGCGGCGCTCGAGTGCGACGTGAAGCTCGACCTCGACTACCTCGACAGCGAAGAGCTCGAAGGCGGGGACCTCGAGGCGCGGTTGGGCAAACACGACGCGATCCTCGTTCCGGGTGGGTTTGGCGACCGCGGCTCGGAGGGCAAGATCCAGGCGATCGAGTTTGCACGCGAGAACGGGATTCCGTTTTTTGGCATCTGTCTGGGGATGCAGATGGCCGTCGTCGAGTACGCTCGGAACGTCTGCGGGCTCGAGGGAGCCAACAGCGCCGAATTCGATGGCAAGGCAAGGCATCTCGTGGTCGACATCATGCCCGATCAGCGGGGCATCGAGTCCAAGGGCGCGACGATGCGTCTCGGGGCGTACCCCTGCACGATCAAGCCCGGCTCTTTAGCAGCTCAGATTTACGGAACGTCTCAGATCAGTGAGCGGCACCGGCACCGATACGAGGTCAACAACGAGTACCGGGAACGGCTCGAAGAGGGTGGCCTGGTGCTGTGTGGGGTTTCGCCGGATGAGCGCCTGGTCGAAATGGTGGAGCTTCCGGGCCATCCGCACTTCGTCGGCTGCCAGTTTCACCCCGAATTCAAGAGCAAGCCGCACCAGCCGCACCCTCTGTTCACCAGCTTCGTACGGGCGGCGGTCGAACATCATGCCCGGCAGGGGCAGTCGCTTGGCGGCTCATCCGAAGCGCACGTCAACTGAAGTCGGCGCCTCTCGGGCGAACGACTAGGAGCGCAGTCGGCGCCGCCACGCCAGCGCGACGGCGCTCAGCAGCAGAAGAAGGGGAACCGAAGACGTGCTGGGCATCGGCCAGCCCACCGAACAACCGGACCCTCCGCCGCCGCCATCATCGGTGCCGCCATCGCCCCCGAAGCCGCCTGCTCCCGCGCTTCCGCCCGCGCCGCCGTCACCGCCTACTCCACCCGTGCCCGGGTCACCACCCTTGGTGACACGCAGCGCAGGGTCGCCGAACAGATGGTAAATCGAGATCATCTCGCGGCCGAACTCCAAGTCGGCCAGCACCGGGTAGGCTCGATTGATCATCGGGCCGATTCGCGTTTCGCCGCCTGTGCTCAGCTCGTTCACGAAGGCGCGCGCCAGCAAGGTCGCCTGAGCGTTGATCGAGATACCGGACGGGCCCCAGACCGCGATCGCCGCTTCATCATCGAGCAGCAGCGCCTCGCCGAGGGACACGAGGCCCGGCACCTCGAATCGAGACGAGATGCAGGTCATGTTCGAGAACAGGGGCTGGGCCCCGTCGATCGTCATCGTTTCCAGGTCTTCGACGCTGAAGAGTTTTTCGGCGAATCCGAGCCTGTCCGTCCCGGCGTGGCCGAGATAGTTCACCAACCTCGGCCCCTTGCGAACCTCGTCGAAGAAGAGGGCGCGCGTCGATTCCAAATCGCCTAGCTCTGAGCGGTAGACCGCTGTCGCGTTCCAGTCGACCGGCAACACTTCGCTGACGGCATCGCTGGACATCCCGAAGTTGTCCTGCGAAAGGGTTGCATCCGCGAGCATGGTGACGTCGTCGAGCAGCGAGTCGATCGAGTCTTCGTAGTCGATAATTTGCTGGATGACCGAGTCGAGATCCACCGCGGAAAGGACCGGAAGACGGCCGATCGCGACGTCGGGCATCCCATCGTCCCCGAGGAAGTCTGCGTACTTGATGTCCGAAGAGAAGAGACCGTCCTGTGTTCGGACCATGAGGGCTGGGAGCAAGTTGCCGCCGTTGCCTCGGATATCCCGGTAGTCGAACGAGCCCTTACCGACGAGCACGACGAACTTGGGCGAAGTGGCCCAATTTCCGTTCGCGTACCCCAGGAAGTCGCGAATCGCGTTCGGATCCGGCGTGCCAAAGGCGAATTCGTCGTAGACGTCTTGAAGCTCGACCAGCATGGTTCTAAGGCCCTCGGCTTCGCGGTGGTCGGCCAGCGCTTGGGCTTCCGTAAAGAGCTCTGCCGGGGTGATGAGTAGGTAGTCGGCTGCGTTCTCAGCGCCCTGGAGGTTCGACGGCACGTCGTTCCAGATCGAGGTGGGTGAGCGAACTTCCGCAGCACTGACGGCAAAGTAGGAGCGGCCCGTCTCCGTCGCGAGCTGTAGCCCCGTTGCGGCCGCGACCGCGTCGCCCAAGCGCACTGGTTGCCTGGGGTCGGATACGTCGAGCACCTGGAGATCGTCGCCGGTGAGCCCGGTGACTTCGAGCGAGGCGTCTTGATCCGCACCGAAAAGAAGCGCGGGCGCGCTCGTCGTGTACCCGCGCGTGTAGGTCAAGTCTGCCGAGTTCAGGTACAGCATGCTCGAACCCGGGCTGACGGGCTCGATGG
>CAMYMX010000340.1 GCA_947259605.1 uncultured Polyangiaceae bacterium
GAGCGGACGCGCTCGTTCACCACCTTGAGACGAATCAGCTGCCGCTTCAGGTCTTTTCGGTACTGCGCCATGGTGAAGCCCTGTGCGTCGAGCGCCTGCTGGAACTGCTCTTCGGTCATGTCGTTCTGCATCCGCAAATTTTCGATGGCGCCGTCGACGTCTGCATCAGTCACGCGGATTCCGCTGCTGGTCGCTAGCTGGCGAACCAGCTGTTCGTCGATCAGGAAATTGAGCAGCTCATCGTAGAGCTCCTTGAGGCGAGCCGCCCGCTCGGTGTCCGTCGGTGCCTCCGCGACCTGTGGAAGAAACGGAACCGCACGCGTACGAAGGTCGCTCAGGAAGATCGCCTCGTTGTTCACGGTCGCCACCACGCGTTCGATGACGTCGGCGCTCGCCGAGTTGGCCGTGAGCACGAGAACAATCGCAGCGACGACGAGGCGGCTGATCATGGGCTTTGTGGGATATCCTCGGTTGCGATCTCGATGGCTTTCAATGCTTCGTAGTCGATCTCGACGTCGATGTCCTTCCGAAGCCGCTCTGTCAGCGCAGCCACCGCCGCGTCTTTGCGCTCGCGGTTGAGCTTGTGCCGAATCGCCCGCTTGGCTTGTTCGTAGGTTCGAGTGAGCGCCGCCCGCTTCCCGGTCAGCATGATGATGTGATAGCCGCCCCCATCTTCGACGAGATCGGGATAAACCACACCGACTTTCTCGATCGTGAAAGCCGCATCGCGAATCGCTTTGGCTGGCGGCCCTTCTTCATCCGCCGCGAAGAACTGCAGGTCGCCTCCGCTGCTCTTGGTTTTTTCGTCTTGGGATTGTTCGCGCGCCATCCTGCGAAAACCAGCGAGGTCGGCGGTTTTGGCTTGAGCCAGAAGCTTCTGAGCCTGGGCGCGGTCCGCGATGAAAATGCGGCTGGCACGGACTTGGGCCGGGCGGTTGTACTCGTTTGGATTGGCGTCGTAGATCGCCTTGATCTCTTCGTCGGCGATCTCTACCCGTTCGAGGGGCGCCTCGATTTCCTGCTTCACCATTTGCTGAATCATGGCGTTCCGCCGAGCCCGTTTGATTTCCGGCTTGTCGGCGTAGCCGCGCCGCTTTGCTTCGTAGACGAGAAGCTCGAAGCGCACGAGGTTGTCGAGAAACTCTCTACGGCGTTCCGGACTCTCGAAGCGGGCGCGAAGATATGGAGACTGCGATGCGAGGCGGTCCGCGAACTCGCCAACGGTGATCGTCCGGTCTCCCACCTGCGCCAGGACCTCGTTGGCCTGCGCTTCGGTGAGCCCGTTTTGCGGCCATTCCGCTTCCGTGACCGGAGCATCCTCGGCCTGCTTCGAGCAGCCTCCCCCGGCTAGGCCGCTCAGACCGACGAGCGGGATCAGGATGATGACGGCAGGGTTCCAAGACATCGTCAGCCGGGTAGCATATACCGCATGCTCGGCAACGGGGCCAAAGTTCAGTCGGAGTCCCGGTCGTCGAGGACTTCGCGAACCTTTGCGCTCAGGTGGTCGAGCTCGAAGGGCTTGTCGAGGAAGCCGTCGGCTCCGTAGAGCGGCGACGTCATTTCATTGAGACGCTCGCCGATGCCCGTGAGCATGATGACGCCGGTCCCACTCAAAGCCTCGTCCTCGCGGATGGCGCGGCATACTTCCCAGCCGCTCATGCCCGGCATCATGACATCGAGCACGACTAGATCGGGTTTTTCGCGCTGGGCCAGGCGAAGCGCTTCCTCTCCATCCGAGGCTTCGACGACCTCGGCTGGAAGTGCGCTCAAATGCCGCGCTACCAGCGCCAAGATTTCCAAGTCATCGTCGGCGACCAGGATCTTGGTCTTGGCGTCCATGGTCATCGTTTCATCACTCCTGCGTCCCCCAGTTTGGAGCGCATCGTCGTTCTGTTGACGCGGCTTGTCAATGGAGACCGTAGTCCGAGTCGATCAGTCCTACCCCCGACGCCGCGGTCCAGCCCTCCAACCCGCTAACCATCCGCAATTTCATGAAATCCCGATCCCGATCGACGAGCTCTCCACGATCCCCACCCCGTGCCTCGCCGCGAAGCTGGGCTCGTGGGTCGGGTCCTTCTCGCAGGACGAGTCGATCGTCGAGGGTCACGACTCGCGGTCCGTCGCGGAGCAATCCTGCTTTGGTCGCAAGCCCGAACGCGGCGATTAAAAGGAACGCCCCGGAAACGAGCAGTACAGGGTAAACCCGGCGATGCCTTCGGCGCCCGATCGAGATCCAGGTGAGCGCCATGAAGAACACCAGATTCGCAATCACCAATGCATAAGCCAGGGCGTCTTCCGACACGTTTCCGTACGCCGCGTCGCTGATCGAGCTGCCGCGCTGAATCGTCGCCTCGCCTTCGAGCTCGGCGCGCTGCTCTTCCAGGGCCTTTTCAGCATCCCGAAGGTTTTCCGAGGCTTTGCTTTCGTTCGGGCGCAGCACGAGAGCTCGCTCATAGTTCAGGATGGCGCGAGGGTAGTCACCGGATTGGGCGAACGAGGTCGCTAGGTTGAAATAGACGTCGGGGTCGTGAACCCCCGCTTCGATTAGCTTACCGTAGCTCGCGATCGCCTTCGCATGGTCGCCCCTCGAGGCAGCGACGTTGGCCGATTCGAAGATCTCGGTCAGCGAGGACCCGCCGGTCCCTCGCGGCGCTTGTTGCGCGAACGCCATGGAGCAGCCCAAGAGCGGCGCGAGGACGAGGGCGACAGCGATGAACTGGACGCGCATCAGCTCGCACTCCCCGATCGTTGGATTCGCTCGATGATCGCGCTCGTCCGTTTCAGACAGCGCTCCATTTCATCCCGGTTCACGCCGGACGCCGCGAAGCGCGCGAAGTCGGCGCCTTCGAGCTCGTTGATGAGCCGCTGCATCAAGTCGTCGTCGAAACCTTCGGCAGTCAGTCGGGCCAGGAGCTGAGTGTGCGGAAGGCCGGCCACGGGCTCATCGAGCCGAGCGTCCAAGGCATGGGTAATCGAAGCAACGATACGGTCGTAAAAAGCTCTGGGATCGTCGGCCTGAAGAGCGCTCTCGGCGTCACGAATGAGCTTTCGCTGAACGGCGTCCGACGTGGTGCCGCGTCGCTCGCGCCGGCGGGAAACGGCTGCTCCAAACCAGGCCAGAACGAAGAGGGCGGGCGGGAGCGCGAGGAACCACGCGAACCAGGTGCGGTTGCGTACGGGAGTTTGTTCCCGGGTCAGTGCGCTGTACACCCGAATCGGACCAAAAGTGGCGGTCGACGGCTTTGCAGGCGCATCGACGGGTTCGATCGTGGGCTCCGGGGGCTTGGTCTCCCCCGTTGCGGTGAAGCCTAGAGCTGCCGTGCGAGTCGATTGGTAGGCCTCGGTATCCGGATCAAAAAAGTGCAGCTCGATCGGTGGAACGCTGTGCGCGCCCGGCGATTCTGCGATCAAGATCCACTCCCAAGACCGCGTGCCGGATAGCTGGCCGTTCGCCAGCCGTTGTTGGTCGCGAATCGCGGGTTGGAGTATTCGCACTCCCGTAATTGGGGGCAGGTCGATGCGCAGGTCTTGCACGTTGCCCACCCCCCCTGCATCGACGCGCAGCGTCACGGCATCGCCCGTCTTCACCGTGCGTCGGTCGAGCCGCGCTTCGATGGCGTAGTTTCCGACGACGGCGTTGGCAGGCATGGGCGGCGGGAGGGACTTCACCCGTACGGTGACCGGAACTCCGACTCGCTCGATCCGCTGCGGGGCGTCGAAGAAGTTGCCCGTGCCCGCATCGAACGAGATCTTGGGCGGGCCGATCGTCAGCTTGCCCGCGCGCTGCGGAAATGCCGCCGAGCGCTGGATCGGGTACGCGCGGTACTGCTGGCCTTTCACCGAAACGGTTTCGAACTGCAAGCTCGTAATCGGATCGTCGTGAACCCAAAATCCGTCCATCGACGGCTTGCTGGGAACCACGGATTGCGGAGCGAGACGGATTCGGGTGTAGAGGTAGACCGTCAGGTTGACCTGTTGGCCGATGTAGACCTCGGTCGGCTCGACGACGGTCCTCAGGAACGCCCGCGGGTCGTAGCGAGCGCCCGAAAAATCGGCACCGAGTGAGCTGTCCGGCGCGCTGGTTGTGTCAGAAGGACCAGGTGCGTCACGCGCGCTGGGACGGATGACCAAGGTCAGCGGTTCGCTTCGATAGATCTTACCGTCGACTTTCGCGACGGCGGGCGCGAATTCGTAGGTCCCGGCTGCCCTTGGGAGCAACACATAGATGTTCGCGATGCTCGACTCTTTTTGGACGCCAGAGCCAAAGCCAAAGCTGAACTGCATCGGGCGCATCGTTTGATGCGAGACAATCTCGAGCTCGAGATGCTTCTTGAGGTCGCTGAGCTGCAAGTCTTGGATGTTTCCGCCGCGCGCCCAAACTCTAACCTCGAGCCGTATCGAATCGCCCACTCGCGCCTCACTGGGCGTTGCGTTCAGCGTGACACTCACCTCCGGCTCGGCGGCGGCGGTGGCGGACCACGGTATCGCGCACATGGCAGCGAAGAGCAGTGCGAGGATTCGCATCACCAATCCTTCTCGGGTGGCGGACGGCCGGCGCTTCGGCGGCGGGCGCGCTGGAGGGGAAGGTTTTCTTCGTTCTGCTCGAGGGCGTCCAGAAACCGCT
>CAMYMX010000341.1 GCA_947259605.1 uncultured Polyangiaceae bacterium
GGCGAGCGTTGCGCCCGTGACCCCGCAGACGGCGTCGTGAACCAGGATGATGGGGGTGACCCCAACGGCACCGGCGAGCGGGTCCAACCCAGGCTCCGGCGCAGGCGCGGCCGCGACCGCGTGGGGCAGCGGTTCGCGTGTCCCCGGAATCTTGCTCAGCTGCTCGGAGGACTTCCGGCGAAACCGGTGCCGCTCGGAGGCGAGCAGCTCGACCACTTCGCGAAGCTCACCCTCGGCCTTGGCGCCCACGACGTCGATGGTGTCGAGCGCGTCCTCGAGCAGCGCCCGCACCACGTTGGAAACCGGGACGCGCCAGGCATTGGCAACCCGCTTCAGCTCCTGCTCGAGAACCGCCGGCACACGCGTGTGGAGCACCCGCTCTTTTCGGCCGCCCTTCCGGCTCTTGTTCTCTTCCTCGTCGCCCATGCACCCTCTGTAACACAATGTGATACAGCCGCAATGCCGCTTGTATCACAATCTTGTAAAAGTCTGTAATTGTAGGACTTTAGCGCAAAATGGGTCGGTTTGACGGCATGGGACCAACTGTTACAGTCGCCCGCCGTGACCCGCACACCGCGCTCCAAAAAGGCACTGGTCCTGTGCCTCGCCGCCATCGGCGTCCTGACGGCCATGGACCTCGGCACCAAGCAGTGGGCGCTCGAGCGGCTTTCCGAGCCGTCGTCTCGGGCCTCGGACCCAGTCTGCGAGGCCAATGAATACGGACGCACCGAGGCACAGCGGCGTCAGCGCTCGCCGGTGGTGCTGATCGACGGTCTGCTGGAGTTTCGCTATGCCGAGAACTGTGGCGCTGCGTTTGGGTTCATGCGGGACATGCCGAGCGCGGTGCGCAAGGGCGTCTTTTACGTCGCCGCGGCGGGTGCCGTCGTTCTCCTCCTTTGGATGTTCGTCACCGGACGCGGCGGGACGCTTTTCGCCATTAGCGTTCCCCTGATCGTCGCCGGCGCGATCGGGAACTTCGTCGACCGAATCAACCTCGGCTACGTCGTCGACTTCGTCAGGTTCCACCTCGATGACCGCTGGGCGTACCCCACGTTCAACGTCGCCGATGCTTGGATCACGATTGGCGTCGCTCTGATTCTCATCGAAGGCTTCATGGATGGGCGGCGCGAAAAGCAGCTGGCGGCCAAGCGCGCGGAGACGCCGGCGAGCTGAACCGGCGTGTTAGAGTCCGGCTGAATGCGCCCGACGCTCGCGGAGATCTTCGGGGAGCCGATCCCAGCGTACTTCACGCTCTTGCTGATCGGCTTCGCCATGGCGACCTGGCTGGCGGCGCGGCTCGCGCGGAAAGACGGGCTCAACCCCGACACCTTCATCGACCTCGGTCTTTTCTCGGTGATTCTCGGCGTACTTGGCGCTCGCCTGTTGCACGTGTTCGTCGATGGCTACTTCTGGGACTACGTGCACCTGTGCACCGACCCAAGCAAGGTCACCTGGGAGATCACTGCCGCGCAGTGCGCGCGTGCCGAAGGGATCTGGGACATCACCCGTCAGCTGTGCCAACCGTCCCAGCGCGACTGCTTCGCCTGGGCCGCATTCTGGCGAGGTGGCCTGACCTATTACGGCGGCCTCATCGCTGCGGCGGGGTTCGGCATTTGGTTTTTGAAACGAGAAGGCGTTCCGCTCTACCGTGGGATGGACATCGCCGCCATCGGCATTTCGCTCGGGCTGGTGTTCGGGCGCCTGGGCTGCTTTTTGGGTGGCTGCTGCTTCGGCGTGAACATCAACGGACCAATCGGCGTGAGCTTTCCCGCGTTCTCGCCCGCGAGTGAGTCACAGTGGCGCGCCGGATTGCTGGAGGCTCCACATCTGCCGTCGCTTCCGGTCCATCCGACGCAGCTCTACGAAGCCGTCGGCTGCCTGGCTATCACGGGGTTTCTACTCTTCTGGCTGCGCCCGAGGAAACGTTTCGAAGGCCAGCTCATGCTAGCGTTCATCGGGCTCTACGCGATCCTCCGATTCCTCTTGGAATTCTGGCGCGCCGACGAACGCGGCGAGCTCCTCGGTCTGAGTACTTCCCAGCTTCTCGCAATCCCGGCGCTCCTGCTGGTAGCCACCCTCTGGCCCCGCTGGCGCCGCGCGTAACGGGGAGCGGCGGAACGCGATGTGGGGGTTCGGCGGCGTGTGAGTGACAATCGGCAAGACAGCAATCCGCCCCGATTGGCGCGAGCTCCGAGGGGCGCCTTGCGTGGCCCCAGGCCCCCAGCCCCTCCGGCCACCTTTGCAAGGCGCCCCGTCCGTCGAACTCCCGCGTCGTGTTCCGCCGCGTCCCGCTACGTCCTCGGGTACGCCCGTCGATCTCGTTCTCCGATCGTCAGGTCGATCTCTGCCGGGTATCGCTCACGCGGCGTCGATGGACAGCGTGAGAGGGCTGCCGTCGATCTCCGTGTCGTGTTCGCTGGCTGCGGCCGCGGCGCGAAGGAATCCGGTTGCGAGTGTTTCGCCGGCGATGCGGGACGCGTGCTCTTCGATCGCGTCGGCCAGCGCGCCGTCCGCGTTCCATCTCACTTCGATGCGCGCTTCGTACGCGAGGTCCATCGTCTTGCGGGCGCGCTGGATGCGGTTGATCACCTCCCGGGCCAAGCCTTCGCGGCGAAGACTGTCGTCCAGCCTAGTGTCGAGTACCACCACCTGTCCCGAGCCGGACGCAGCCGCAAAGTCGTCCCGAGCGCTCAGCCGCACCTCGACTTCGCTGGGGGTGAGCTCGATCGGCCCGTTGGGGAGCTGAACAACGATTTTGTGATTGGCTTCCATCTCGGCGTAGAGCGCCGAGCCATCGGCGTCGGCGAGTGCCTTCTTGCACGCGGGTACCTGCTTGCCGAGCTTCGGCCCGAGGACGCGAAAGTTTGGAACCAGCTCGAATTCGACGTACTTGTGCGGCTCCTGCGTGAAGCCCAGCGCTCGCACGTTGAGCTCCTCGCGAATGGCGCTCGCAAACCGATCGATTCCGCGACGCTCTTCGTCGTCTGCCACGACCACAATCGCCTCGGCCAAGGGCTGGCGGACCTTGAGCTTGTTCTCGTTGCGGACGCGCTGCCCGAGCGCGACAACGTTGCGGACCCGCTCCACCGTTTTCCGAAGCTCCTGGTCGATGCGCGCGGCGTCCGGCTCGGGGAACGACGCGAGGTGCACCGACTTAGGCGCGGCCGGATCATCTTTGTGAACCAGGTTCTGAAACAGCGTCTCGGTCATGAACGGCACGAAGGGCGCCGCGAGCTTCGCGAGGTCGACCAGGACCTCGTACAGCGTGCTGAACGCGGCACTCTTGTCATCGGTGTCCCCCGAAGCCCAAAACCGAGCGCGGCTTCGGCGGACGTACCAATTCGACAGCCCATCGACGAAACCGAGAAGGTGTCGCACGGCCATGTGGCTCTTGTAATTGTCGAGCTCCTGGCGCACGGCGCGCACGGTGGCGTCGAGCTCGGCGAGCACCCAGCGGTCCATGTCGGGCCGAACCGCGACCGCGGGTCGCGGCGCGGCAGCCGTCCAACCGTCGATGTTCGCATACGTCACGAAGAAGCTGTAGACGTTCCAAATCTTGAGGAGAAATTCGCGAACCGCGTCGGTCGCCGCATCGTCAAAGAACCGGGTGCTCTGCCCAGGCACGCTGCCCGAATAGAGCGCCCACCGGACCGCATCGGCGCCAACCCGATCCATGAGCACGAGCGGGTCGGTATAGTTCTTGTCGCGTTTGCTGAGCTTTCTCCCCTTTTCGTCCGTCATCAAGCCGAGGACGACGCAGTTCTTGAACGGATGGGGAAGGGCGCGCTCCGGAAACATGAGCGAGCTGATCGTCATCAGCGAATAGAACCAGCCGCGCGTTTGATCGACCGCTTCGGTGATGAAGTCGGCCGGAAAGTTTCGCTCGAAACCCTTCGCGTTCTGATGCGGAAAGCCCCACTGCGCGAAGGGCATGCAGCCCGAGTCGAACCAGCAGTCGATGACCTCGGGCACGCGCCGGTACACACCTGGCTCGCCGTCCTTCGTCCAGCTCACGGCGTCGATCCAAGGCTTGTGGACCATCAAATGATCTTGCAGCGTCGGATCGGCGGCCTTCGCCTTTACCAAGTGGGCAAACGCATCCGGATTGCGTTTGAGAATCTCGGCGACCGAGCCCACGGCCTCCACCGCGCCGGTTTCGTCATTCTTCCAAATCGGAAGAGGTGTCCCCCAGAAACGCTCGCGCGACAGTGCCCAATCGACATTGCCCTCCAGGAACTGCCCCATGCGTCCGCTCTTGATGTGCTCGGGCTCCCAATGCACCGCTTGGTTGTTTTCTTTGACGCGATCGATCTCCTGCGTGGTCCGAATGAACCAGGACCGGCGAGCGTATTGGATGAGCGGGTCGTCCATCGCCCGCCAGCAGAATGGGTAGTCGTGGCGATAAACTTCCTCTTTGAACAGCACTCCGCGGGCGCGCAGGTTACGAATGACGTCGCGGTCGGCGTCTTTGCAGAATCGGCCGGCGAAGTCGGTCACTTCGTCTGGAAAGGTGCCGTCGGGCTTCATGAGCTGCAAAAAACCCATTCCTTTTTCTTTGCAGACGCGGAAGTCGTCCTCGCCGAACGCGGGCGCCAGATGAACCAGCCCCGAGCCGCTATCGA
>CAMYMX010000342.1 GCA_947259605.1 uncultured Polyangiaceae bacterium
ACATCGCCTTCAACAAAGCCCGCGTCACGAAGCTCATCCTCGACGCCTTGAGCAGCGTCCTGACCCCTGCGTAACAGGCCGCACGGCCTCATCGACTTCGATACCGGTTCGCAGCACCTGAGCCAGCCGGGGGTGGCATTGGTTTTGCCGCTTTGATTCTCAACCTGGCAAGGCGACTAGCGGCCGGGGCCTGTCAGCGCAGTTCAAAGTAACGTCGATTCGTTCTTGTGGCCCGACCACTTCGGCAGGCCGTCGTCCATGTCCATCACGCGCATCCCGTAGAAGATGTGGCAGCTGGGGTGAAAAGCCTCGGGCACTTGCGGAGGCATGCCGAAATCGAAGAGCGTCGGGAAGGCCAGCCACATCCTGCGCCCTTCGTCTGCGATGAGAGTACCGCAACGCGCACAGCTCACCTTACAAGGCAACACCCTGTCGGGGCGGTCGAGCTCGCTGTTGTAGAAGCGCAGCTCCTCGAATCCAGCAACGAGCCGCACATCACGCTTGCGGAAGATGGCAGCCCACTGCATCGGCGCTCCATGCAACACCTGGCAAGCGCGGCAATGGCAGATCTTTGCATCCACGGGGTCGGCACAGACTTCGTAGCGTACCGCACCGCAATGGCAGCGCGCGCGATACTTCACGGCGAAGCCCTCGTCTTCCAGCGACCCGTAGCCCGGGCCGAGCTGCAAATCCGAATCCATTTCTCCTCGGCAAGCTTGAACCGACCCAGCACCAAGCTCAAATCATGATAATCTCGTCCCTAGGGGACGAGATTTAATGCCCACAGCCACCACCCTCACCAAACGCGACTACCAAAAGCTCCTCACCGACCTCCGCCGCATCATCGCCGAAGGCAAACAGGAGGCCGAGCGCGCCGCCACCCAAGCGCTGATCGAGAGCTACTGGGCCATCGGCAAGCGCATCCACAAAGAAAAGCTCAACGCCCAGGCCGGCTACCACAACGCCATCCTCACCGACCTCAGCGCCGACCTCGACGTCGGCGTCCGCACCCTCCAACGCACCGTCATCTTCTACCGAACCTACCGACGCGCCCCGCGCGTCCAAGGTTTGACCTGGGCCCACTACCGCGTCCTCATGCAGCTCCAAGATCCGGACGAGCGCGCCTTCTACGAAGACCTCGCCACCGACGACACCCTCTCCGCCAAGCGCCTCACCGTCGCCATCAACGGCAACCGCTACGCCGACGCAATCACCCGCAAGCCGGGCACCCCCATCGAGCTCCCCCGCCCCAGCGACCCAAGCTACCTCTACAAAGCCGAGCCCCGCGACATCATCGACGCCGACACCCTGCTCCTAGACATCGACCTAGGCTTCGAAGTCATCCGCCGCCAACGCATCCGCCTCGCCCGCATCGACGCCCCCGCCCGCGACACCCCCGAAGGCGCCCGCGGCCGCCGCTACGCTCGCGAACAACTCGCCGTTGCCCGCTCCATCGTGATCAAGACGGTCAAGACCGATCTGCACGGCCGCTACGTGGCGCACGTGTTCTACGCGTTTAACAACCGGGGGATCGAGCCGACGTTTTTGAAGGGGCGGTATCTCAATCAGGAGCTGGTGGATAAGGGGTTTGCGAGGGTTGTGTAGGGCACGACCTCACCGTGGTTGGCGGTGCGGTGCCTCGCGGGTCGGATTCTCTAGTCATCTCCAGCATGGCGCCCGCTGGCGGTTCGGCGAAACACGCCAACCACGATCAGGTCGCCCAATCCTCCTCACAACCCATACCAGCGCCTTCGTCGCGGACTTGGAGGCGAGATACGGGAAGGTGCGGGTTCGCGCTTCACTCGAGGACATCCCGCTGCTGCTCGCCAGGATTGGCCGCTCCATGCCAGCCCAGGAAGTCGGCGGCTCCCGACTCGTCGCGCGTCGCATCGGCGCGAAGCTGGCGGCCTTCTATGACGACTTTGATGTTCTGGCCACGCCCACACTCGGACGCGCGCCAATTCCGCTCGAGCAAACGGGGCCTCCCGCCGCGGAGCGGCGACTTCTTCGCTTCCTGGTATCTCCCGCGGCGGCCGGGCTCTTTCGCGTCAGGAGCTTCGTCGAACGGGTGCTGGAGGCTCAAATCGAGACGGCCGCCCGACAGGTGCTGTTTCGAACGGTGGTCGCGAACCTCACCGGAGTCCCCGCCATGTCGGTGCCCCTTCACCGAACCGAAAACGACCTGCCGGTCGGGGTGCAGTTCCTCGGGCGCTGCGGCGACGAAGTGACTCTTCTCAGGCTGGCTGCGCAACTCGAGCAAGCCAGGCCTTGGCGTGTGGCTGCAGGCACTTAGCCTCCTACGAGCAGCGGGGTAGACAGGTTTCACTGCTCTCTTAGCCCATCGGGCTCATGCTGGGAGCCGAATTTCGCGGTACTCAATGTTATGTCGCCTGGGACGCGACGCGAACAGGGCGTTTATTCTTCCTACGCTCACAAACTCGGATTCGTGAGGAACCTTAAGGAACCTTGCAAGGCCTACGCCGGTGCGCCGTACTCCGGCCATATCACCCGGCCGTCGGTGATCTCTTTCATGAACCAGTCGTGGTAGCCGCGTGCAAGGATCCATTCGATGCGGTCGCCACGCCAGAAGATCTTGTTGCGCTCTACAGTGCCCATGGTGGCTGGGTCGGACAAGAACGTTTTGGTCCGCGCCATGTCGTCCGCGAAGATCTTGGTGTCGCGGCAGCGCTTGTACCAAGCGAGCAAATTCGGATGGTGCGCTTCGTCGAAGGAGACCCGCAGCATGCGGGTGCCGCTTAGATGCGGAAAGAGGGCGATGTCAGCAATCGAGAGCTCGCCGCAGACCCAGTCTTGTCCGTCGAGCTCGTCGTTGAGGGCATCGTAGATCAGCGCCAAGTCTGCGCGCGCCGCCTCGAGGAGACCGTCGGGAATCTGGTCCGTTCGAATCGCCCACACCCAGTAACTGATATCGACGAGGATCGGGTCTATCGTGCTGTCGGCGCAACGCTCCCAGGCGCGCGCTTTGACCCATTGCTTGGTGTCGCTGGGGTAGACCGGCCGGTCGGGAAAAACGCGCTCGAGATACGCGGCGATATCCGCGGAGTTGACAACGATCAACCCGTCGTGGTCGATCGCGGGAACCTCGATGCGCTTATTGACCTTCATGAGCCTGTCGCGATTGTCACGGGCGAGGCCATCGACGTACTCGTAGTCGATGCCCTTATGCTCGAGGATGAGCTGCACCTTGCGCGCGAATGGACTGAACGCGTTGCCGTAGAGCGTGAGCATGATGTTTCTCCTGTGGGTTGGTTCACGCTAGAACACACGCCCGGTTTCCAACAAGCGACGATTCTGCATTTGGCCAATGCAGTTCTCCCGCCCCGGGTTAGGCGCTCGGTCTGCGCCGCGAAGCGAATCGGCCCTGTCGCCGTCGCGCGGCGGGGTCGTCGCGATAGAAAATGGCCGTGAACAGGATGAAGCCCAGCCAGAGGGCGGCCAAGTGATAGAGCATCATGGCGCCGCCGTAGTGCTCGAAGATGTCCGCTGAGATCTTTGGGCCGAACAACATGCCAAGGGCGTAGAAGGTGTTGTAAATCGAAGTGCCTCGGCCGTAGTCCTCTGGGCGGAGGGAGACGCCCTGTAGCGCCAGGCTCACCGGCGAAATCGAGGCGAGCGTCGCGCCGGCTACCAGCACGGCGACGCCCATGGCCCAGTAGGATTCGAGAAACACGAAGCCTAGGACCATCGTCGCCCCTACGATCGCCAAACCGCGCATCGTGCGTAGATGCCCGACACGATCTCCGAGCAGGCCCGCAGGGTTGGTGAACAGCAGCATCCCGAGGGCGAAGAAGGCGGGAATCCAAATCGTCTGCCCTTCGCTGATGCCCTTGCTTTGGATCAGGTAGAGCGGGAGAAAGAGCACCACGCTGGCCTGGAAATAGCCGTAGGCGAAAGCCGCAAAGCAGGAGTTCTTGATCTGCCAGAGCACCCCTGCGCGTGAGAGCCGTTGGGGCGGCTCCGGACGCACTTCGTGCTCCAGCTGCTCGAGCGGAAGGACCTGCCGCTTCGCCTTACTCGGGTCGAGACGTACGACCACGTAGAGTCCTGCGAGTGCTGCGAGAAGGCCGGCGGCCACGAAGCCGATCGACAAAGGTCCGAGCCGTGTGAGCGCCCAGGCAAGCGCCGGACCCACTACGTAGCCGATCCCGATCGCCACTGCGTAGAGGCTCATGGTGAACGCTTTGTTTCGTTCCCCGGCGCGGGACAGGAGCATCGTCTCTGAGCCGATCCAGATTCCCACCGAGAACGCGCCGTCGAAGAATCGCACCGCAGCGATCGAGGCGAAGGTATCGAGAAAGGGAAATACGATGACGGTTGTGGTGTAGCCAAAGAAGCAGGCGACGAGCGTCTCTTTGGCGCCAAAGCGCTCGATGAGCCGATCCATCACCAGGGAGAGCGAGACGATGCCGAGCCCGAACACCAGGGCGAGGCTGCCAATGTCGCTCTTTGTGAACCCCTTGGCGTCGAGAAAGATCGCTAGCAGAGACAGCGCCATGCCGTAAGCCACGCTGAGACCCACCGTCGCCCGGTAGATTCGCCACACATTCGGATCTTCGATGCGCTGGGTCC
>CAMYMX010000343.1 GCA_947259605.1 uncultured Polyangiaceae bacterium
TCAATTCTAGTCGGGGCGAGAGGATTCGAACCTCCGACCTCACGGTCCCGAACCGTGCGCGCTACCAAGCTGCGCTACGCCCCGTATTTCAAGCTCGGCGGAATCTAGCGTTATCGTCGAGTGCTGTCAAAGAGCTAACCTACATTTACCCACATGTAGACTTGATACGCATCTGCCCAGGGGCTCGCGCCTTCGATCCAGGGGCCGACAGCCAAACGCCCGGATGATTCAAAGCACAGTGATTTCAGACGTGAAGGCCTGGCCACCTGGAGCTCGAAACCAGGTAGGTCTGCCGCTGTAGCCACCTCCCTGCCCTCCTCGTCCAGTGGCGAGCAGACCGCGTAAAGGAGGGTGCCACCTCGTCGCACCAGAGGAGCCACGGTTTCGAGGAGACGGCGCTGCGTCTCACCCATTCGGGCAGGGTCTTTCGGGCCGGTTCGCAGTAAAATTTCAGGCCTACGGCGCAGTGTGCCGAGTCCCGTGCACGGTGCGTCGACCAGAACGCGGTCGAACTCGCCCCGGACGCCACCCCTTCCGACGGTCCAATCGACGGCCGCGGTTTGGAGCTTCGTCGGGTCGAGTCGAAGCCGTGCGAGCTCGGCGGGGATCTGCTCGAGACGGTGTTGATGAAGGTCGGTGGCCACGACGCTGCCCGAATCGCCCACGGCTTCCGCTAGCTGAGCGGTCTTGCCCCCTCGGCCGGCGCAGGCGTCGAGCACACGGTCGCCAGGCTCTGTGCCCAACATGAGGCCAATCAATTGTGCGCCCTCTTCCTGAGCTGCGAACGCGCCCTGTCGATAGCCGGGTAAGGCTCGGGGATCGCCTGCACCGTGGATGCGCAAACCGTAGGGCGACAGGACCGTCCGTGTCAGCGACGCATCGGGCTGCGCGGCGGCGATTGCGTCGGCGACGGCATCTCGGCTGCGGTCCGAACGTACCCGCAGATCGATCGAAGGGGCGCCCTCATCGACGCGCAGAAGGTCCTCGACGTGCTCTGAGCCGATCGACGCGCGTAAGGAATCCCGCAGCCAATCTGGAACCGCCAACGATGAAAGCGGCTGTTGAACTTCTAGGCGATTGGCGGCAACCTTCCGAAGCACCGCGTTTGCGAACCCTGCAAGCCTCTTCCCGCGCTTCATCCGCACGAGCTCCACCGCATCGTTGACGACCGCGTGTGGGGGCACCCGCTCGAGGTATAGGAGCTGGTACGCGGCGCCGATCAGCACGGCCCGGGTCCAGTCGTCGACCTTGAGCGGCCGCTGAAGGTGTCGCCCGATGACAGCTTCGAGCTCGGGTACCGCCCGCAGCGAGCCGTACACGATCTGCGTTGCAAGCGCAGCGTCGGCGCGTTTGGCCGAAGCACGACGAAGCTCTGCGTCGAGAGTGGGCGTTGCCCAGGCATCATCGCTGGCAACCCGGTGCAGCACGCGGGCCGCGATCAGTCTGGCTGGGGCTACCACGGCATATATCTTACTCCGGTCCCCCTGGCGGGCACGGAGATTGGAGGCTGCGGGGACGCCGTGATAGGTTACGGCCGTGGGACGGCGCAAGACGCGACCAAGCGCAGGCGAGCCGGCTCGATGAGCGCCTTGGTTCTCGTCGGGGACCCGGATCCGTTCAATCTCCGATTGCTTCACGAAGCTTGCGAGGCTGCGGGGTACGACGTCGTGACAGCGGCGGACGGCCCCGAGGTACTGGCCATGGTCGCGCGCCGTCCTCCGGACCTGTTGATGCTCGACGCCACGATGTCCGAGATCGACGGCTTCGAGATCCTGCGCATTCTCAAGGCGGATACCAGCCTCGTCAGCATTCCCGTCCTGCTCGTGACCGAAGAGGGGGACGTCGATGCCCGGCGTCGCGGAATCGAGCTCGGCGCCGAGGACTACCTGACTCGGCCATTCCGCGTATTCGAGATTCAGCAGCGCGTCCGCAACGTCTTGCGCGCGACCCGGCGCGACCGGCTGGGGATTCCCGAAAGCACGCCACCTGCCGATCAACGTGACCCGGTGACTGGCGCCGGAACGCCGTCGCAACTGCTGATCAGCTTGGATTACGAACACACGCGCGCAGAGCGCTACGGACATCCGCTGAGCTGCATCGTCGTGAGGCTCGGCAACTCGCCGGGAATCGCGGCGGCCAGCGAGGATGGCACAGCGGACCGCGCGATGGCGATGATCGGCAGCGGGCTCAAGTCCTGCATTCGTGCCGTCGACCATCTCTTTCGCTTGCGGCGCGACGAATTCTGTATCCTGCTCCCGGAAACCGATGGAGAAGGGGCCGGCTACGTGCTCCGGCGCTTGGACGGCCAGATCGAAAGCGGCGAGCTCTGGGGCGGAGACATTTCACCACGGCCCGAGGTGCAGATTGGGCACAGGAGCACACCGGAGGTCAGCGTGAAGAGCGGTGAGGACCTTCTGAAGCAAACGCGACATACGATTGCGCGCAAAGCTTAGAGCGCAACCGCGAAGCGCACGACCCAGACCACGATGGCGCAGCCCGCGACCGCAAGCGCCCAGCGGTTGAGTCCGAAGCGATCGATGACCTCGCCGAGAGACCAGCTGCGCAGCGCAGCGGTCACGCCGAGCGGTATGCAAGCGCAGACCACGAAAAACAAAGCCAGGCCGAGCGGGTTCGCGCTCGCCGCCATGGCCCATTGGCCGCGCACGCCATGCGCAAACGCCGTCGTGAGCCCGCATCCGGGGCACGGCGAACCGGTGAGGAAGAGAAAGCCGCAGGGCGGCAGGCCGAGCTGAGTATGCGTGCCGTAACCGCGAAGGTCGGGTTCTATCGCCAAGGCCAACGCAAGCACCGCGAGCGAACCCGCCACGACGCCCAACCAGAGCAGGCGCTGTGAGAGTGACCCGGGAGGGACGTCATTGCGGGTCGAGGTCATTGGTCGGCTCTCGCCAGTCTCGGTTACGCCGGAGCTCGCCGTCAATGTTCGTTACACAGGGCAGCTCACAGCAAGGCTCACCGATCGCCTCGTGCACATCGCGACCGATCGGGTTTGCGTTGCCAGCGGCAAAGTCCGCGTAGTGGGCGTGGAGACACTTAACACCGCTGGATGAGCCACCGACTCCCCCAGTCGGACGATGGCGCGCATCGGCGGACAGCAGAGCCTCGCGTTCGCGAGCATAGCGCGCGTGGGCGGCCTCGAGCGCGCGCATTCGCTCGGGATCGGCGTCGGTCTTGGACTGTGCCGCACGAACTCCGCCCTCCGCCTCGAGGCGGGCGATGCGACGATGCGCGAGAGGGCAGGTGAGCCAGTATCGCGTGGGGAACGGCTCCCCTGTGTCGAGAATCGGGGGGACCTCGGCGACGATGGGCAGGCCGAGGCTGCACCTCCGAACGACGGTCGAGGTTGCTCGTAGAGATCGGCCAATCTGGAGAGCGAGGACGTCGCCGTCAGGTTCCATTGTGCTCATGAGGGGCGCATGCAGTCCTTGACCTCGGTCCAAAAATCGGATTCGCCGACGAGCTCGAGCATCATCACCGCCTCGGCCGCAGCACGGTCTGCTCTCGCCCCAGTGTCCCGCAGTCGACCACAGATGTTGTCGGCAATCGCGAACCTCGTGGCGAGCTCGCTGCGTGCCAGCACGAAGTCGTAGTCCTCGGCCCACTTGAGCGACCAGATCTCGTCGGCAACCCAATCGCCAAAGACGGCACGACTCGTGCGAGCTTTGGGTGAGCGTGCTTGCGCGCGATCGAAGGCGGCGCTCCAGGGCCTCCCCGGGGGCCTAGGGCTGCGGCCGTTTCGAAGCGAGCCGATGGTGTCGCCGACCCAGGCCATCGCCACGCCGAACTGCGTGCCATCCCGTGCGTCGATGAACTCCTGCGCTTGCTTCTCCCAGCTGCTTCCGCGAAGTGCCGGGAAAGGCTTGGCATCCAAGATTCGCAAGAGCGGCTCTCGGCTCTGAAGTTTATTGAGATACTTCGCTTCGATGGGCTCCCACTCGGAAAAGCTCAGCTCTTTTTTGGCAGTGAAGGGGATCCTCTTGATACGTCGATCGGCGATGGGCCTGCTCCCGCCGTCCGAGATCGATGGCTCCACGTCTTCGGGCCGGATCTCGGGTCGGTCCCCCATCGTACGACACGGGCAGCGATGGTCCGTCGTGATTCGACCGCCTAGCGGAGTTGCTGCAAGTCCCAAGGGAAAGCGCCGGCAGCCATCGGGCTTGGCCTCCGGACCGAGCTGGGCGTGCACCGAGCAGCGCTGATCCGACATCAGAAACACGCAGCCTCCGTCGGCCGCCGTGTTGAGCATGTAGTCGTCGTGATCGTCGTTCCAGCCGGCTGAGCCCCGATAGATGCGGCGCATTTCGCCGACTTCCTTCTTGGTCAGCGGCCCGATGCCGTGGATATCCGTGCAGCAGAGGCCGTCGCCGAAGCAGGTGTATCGCGCGCCCGGACGGGGAAGCAGTGGTCGCACTTTCGTCTTTTTCTTTTTGTTTCCAGCCATGAACCAGCGTGGGCTTCCTTAACCCCAGGGAAAAGGGGACTGTCCCCTTTTTCTGGGATATGATTTTGGGATGGGAGCGAGTCCGTCACCGCTCGTGGGTTACAACACGAACGTGCGCCATAAGGGA
>CAMYMX010000344.1 GCA_947259605.1 uncultured Polyangiaceae bacterium
ACTGGGCGCCTACGACGCGGATGTTTGGCTCGGAGCGCCAGGTTGGCGCGGAGATGTTGGCGGGCGGAGGCTTCTTCGGCCTGGAATATGCGGTCGGGATCTTCAGCGGGGTCAACGCTCGTGCGTCCCACGGCGTGGCGATCAGCGAGGTCTACGGCAACGTGCCGAACAACCCATCGGAATTTGGCTTCGGAGAGGTCGTGAGCTCGTTTCACCCCGAGCTTGCAGGCCGTGTCGCAAAGAACTTCGGACAGATCAACACCGACACCAACAGCGACATCACCGGCTCCGAGAAGCTTCGCCACAGCGTCGGCGCAGGCATTGCCTGGGATGCGCGCCCCGTGGCGACGCAGGACCTCGGGCTGCGACTGTCCGCAGAGTGGCTTGGAAAGATCAGCCACCTGCACATGAACTTCATCAGCTACCTGGCGTGGTACAAGAGCTGGCAGGGAGGAAAGATCCTCTTTGGTCCGATGGGGTTCATGGCAGAGACGGGCTACCGATTCTCGCTCACCTGGGAGCTCGCGCTTCGGTACAGCATGACCTACCTGACGCCTTGGCTGCGAAGCGACAGCCGGCGCTACGGGGCATTTCAGATTGACACTGCAACCGACACCGACCGGGCCGCCGCGATCCAACAATATGGCGAGAACGGCGAGCAAACCACGAACAACGAGCTGGCGATCGCGGGCACCTCGCACATCATCGGAAACAGCCTCAAGGTCGTCGCCGAAGCCGCGTGGGTCGCTCAGCGCTGGGAGGCAGGGCGACGAAACGGCTTTTTGTTCGACGTGCAGCTTCAGTTCTTGTTCTGATTTCGGGCAAGGCTAGTGCGGGTGACCACCGGGGCCGTGCGGATGCCCGTGCTCGATCTCTTCGTCGGATGCATCCCGGAGTGATTCGACAGTCACCTCGAAGTGCAGCGTTTCGCCGGCAAGGGGATGGTTCGGGTCCACGGTGATCGTGTCCTCGGTGATGCCGGTGATGAAGAACGGAATCTGCCGGCCCTGATCGTCGTGCGCGACGACCTGCATGCCTGCTGCGAGCTCGGCATCGGCAGGGAAGAGGTTGCGCGGAACCTCTTGGGCCTCGCCGATGCGCGGTCCGTATCCCTTTTCGGGAGACACGGTTGCTTTGATCGACTCTCCTTCGGCCACGCCATCGAGCTGCTCCTCGAGGCCGGGAACGATGTTCCGGGCGCCGTGAAGATAGAGGAGCGGGCTCCCGTCGCTGGACTGGTCGATGACTTCACCCTCGTCGTCGCGCAAGGTGTAGGAAAGCGTAACGACTTTGTTTGCTGTGATCTTGCTGCTCATGGAATTTGCGCGAACATGGCATATTTCGGGCAACGCGCTAGCGCTCCACAGAACGCGCAGCAATCGCCGGTACGATGCGTGGCAGCGATTGGAACGCTGCGGCGATTGTGGCAGGATCGCCGAGATGCCACCTAGCGAAAAGACGGACGACCAACGCGCATTCGACCGCCGCGTGACGCAGGCCGCGGTTCGCCTGAGCCTGCTCGCTCTGCTGACGTTTTGGTGCCTCAGGATCTTGGCGCCCTTCCTGAACCCGATCATTGGCGGCGCGGTGATCGCGATCGCCGTGCAGACTCCTTACGCGAAGCTTACCGGAGCTCTCGGCGGACGCCCGAAGCTCGCCGCCGTGCTGATGGTGCTGGTCGCCTTGCTCGTGCTCATCGTCCCGACGTTTGCGCTCGGGGCAAGCCTGGTCGATTCGACCGCAGGGTTCTCGGACGACCTGATCCACGACCAGATCAAAATCCCGGCACCGCCGGATTCCGTTGCCGGCTGGCCAATAGTCGGCGAGCAGTTGCACGCTCTGTGGCTCGGGGCGTCTGAAAATCTGGAGTCCGCATTGGTGAAGCTTGCCCCCTACATGAAAGACGTCGGCCTCTGGCTGGTATCGAGCGTGGGCGATCTGGGAATGGGCGTGGCGCTGTTCATCGTGGCGATATTGATCGCGGGCGCACTCCTTCCGAATGGGGAGCGGGCCACGAGGCTGGCAGACAAGGTGGCGTACCTCCTAGCGGGGCCGCGCGGCCCCAAGCTCGCCGATTTGGCAGCGTCCAGTGTGCAAAGCGTAACGCGGGGCGTTCTCGGGGTGGCCGTGCTTCAATCGCTCCTTGCCGGACTCGGGATGCTCGTCGTCGGCGTGCCTGCCGCTGGCTTGTGGACGCTGCTCATCTTGATTCTTGCGGTGATGCAGCTTCCCCCGACACTGGTCTTGATTCCGGTGATCATCTACGTGTTCTATACGAGCTCGACCGTGGTAGCCGTTCTATTTGCGATCTGGTCTATCCTGGTTGGGCTGAGCGACAATGTCCTCAAACCTTTGCTGATGGGCCGCGGCTCCGCTGTCCCAATGCTGGTCCTCTTCATGGGGTCGATTGGCGGTTTCATCGCAGGCGGCATCCTCGGCTTGTTCGTCGGCGCAGTGGTTTTGTCACTCGGTTACACGATCTTCATGGCCTGGGTCGACGAATCCGATGTTGACGGCGGCGACGCAGCAACGGCCGCGACCGAGGTCCGCTGAGCTCAGCGAAGAATCCGAACCCGGATGGTCGCTGGAATGGCTTCGAGCTCACTGACAAGAGAAGCAGCGTCCTCGAGCTCGATGTCCATCACGACGTAACCGACGTCCGCATACGTCTCTAGATACTGTGCCGCCACGTTGACCCGGTGAGCCGCGAATACGCGGTTGATTTGCTCCATCACGCCAGGCTCGTTCTTGTGGATATGCAAGATGCGTCGGCGACCTTCGTGATCGGGAATGGTGACCTGCGGGAAGTTGACGGCCGACACGCTAGAGCCATTGGCGTGGTACTTGACGAGCTTCGCGGTCACCTCTCGGGCGATGTTGTACTGAGCCTCCTCGGTGGCGCCGCCGATGTGTGGCGTGAGAATCACGTTGTCGAACTTGCGAAGCGGCGACTCGAAGATCTCTTGATTCGACTTGGGTTCTACTGGGAAGACATCGATCGCAGCGCCTCCGATCTGCCCAGATGCGAGGGCTTCGGCGAGCGCATCGATGTCGACGACGCTGCCGCGCGCCGCGTTGATTAGAAGTGAGCCCGGGCGCATGCCGCGCAGCGCGTTCGCGTCGATCATGTTGCGCGTGGCCGGTGTCTCGGGGACGTGGAGGCTGAGCACGTCGGCCTCGTCGAAGAGCTCTTTGAGCGTGGTCGCGGGCGCGGCGTTACCGAGCGGGAGCTTGTGCTCGATGTCATAGTACAGGACGCGCATCCCGAGGCCCTCGGCAAGGATGCCGAGCTGGCTGCCGATTCTGCCGTAGCCGACGATGCCCAAGCATTTCCCCCGAACCTCGTAGGCGTTCCGTGCCGTTTTTGCCCATTCGCCGCGGTGGGCGCGGGCGGATTTTTCGGGAATCCCGCGCATCAACAAAATGATGTTGGCGATGGCGAGCTCCGCCACGCTCCTCGTGTTCGAAAAGGGCGCATTGAACACGGGGATGCCCTCGCGGCGAGCCGAATCGAGGTCGACCTGGTTGGTGCCAATGCAGAAGCAACCAATGGCTTTGAGACGCTTGGCTGCGGCAATTACTTCAGCGTTGATCTGGGTGCGCGATCGAATGCCGATGAGATCGACGTCGGCGATCGCGTTCAACAAATCAGCGCCTGTCAGCGAATGCGTCAGCCGCTCGACGTTCAGATACCCAGCCGCGGCAAAGCTGTCTACTGCAGTTTCGTGAATGCCTTCGAGGAGAAGAACGCGAGTGTCGTTGCCAGCCACGTCCGGAGTCTGAGTCGTTCCTAGAGCTGCCGCAAGAAGCGAAGGTACGCTTTAACGACCTCGGCTGGGGCCTCGACCTGCGGGTAGTGCCCGATGGTCGACAGCTCGACGGTGAAGTGATCGCGGCTGATGACTTCCCGATACCGCGCGACCATGTGGGCACCGGACACGGGATCCATCGAACCGTTGATGAGGCCGATGGGGACGATGCTATTCTGCAGCGCGCCCACCCAACGCTCACGATGTTGTTTGCGATCGCTCATGTACGTGATGAGATTGTGGAAGACGTGCTTGCCGTCCTTGTAGTTGATGAGCTGCCAGAATCCCTCCAATTCTTGGTCCAAAGGCTTGGTATCTGGGCCGAACACGGCGCTGAACGACTTGTCGAAAGTGCGCTTGGTGGAAAGCTTGTTGATCATCGGTCCCAGCGGGCTCAGGAGCAGCTTCTGAATCAAACGCGCCTGATGCGTTTCAGGAAAGAGGCCTCCGTTCAGGAAGCAAACCGAAAGCCAGCTGCCCACACCCTTGCCTTCGTTTTGACGCGCCAAGAGCTCTTGCGCGACGGTGTCACCGTAGTCGTGAGCCAGAACGTGGAACCGTGAGAGCTTACGGTCGGCCAGTAGTGCTTCACAGAGGTCAGCCTGCTCCATGATGCTGTAGCGGTGAGAGTGGGGTTTGTCGCTGAAGCCAAAGCCCAACATGTCGAACGCGACCAAGCGATACGACTCGTTGAGCGCCGCCCAAATCGGCACCCAGTCCCACGACGAAGTGGGGAATCCATGGATGAGGAAGATCACCGGCCTAT
>CAMYMX010000345.1 GCA_947259605.1 uncultured Polyangiaceae bacterium
GCCGGCTACGAGCTGATCTCCTGGGGGGACTCCGGGCAGGTCCGGATTTTCTCCAAGCACAAGATTCAACATCCCAATGACTTGAGGAACGTGCGTCCCTGGGTTTGGCGTGGCTCGCCGACGATGAAAGCGTTTATCGAGGCCACGGGGGCGAACGGGGTAACGATGGGCCTGCCGGAGGTCTTCTCGGCGCTTCAGACCGGCATGGTGGACACCGTCATCGCGTCTTCCATCGGAGTGCTCGCTTTTCAGTGGCACACCAAGCTCAAGACGATGACCAAGCCCGGTGGAGGCATCGTGGTCGGCGCCTACGTGATCAAAAAAGATCGCCTCGCTGCGCTGCCAAAGGCGGCCCAGGATCACATTCGGCAAAGCGCAAAGGACCACGCGCAGGCGTTTCGAGAGGGTGGGCGGCGCCTCGACAAAGAAGCAAGCGACGCCCTCGCGGATCGACTGAAGGCCGTGAACATCTGGCGCAACAAGGACGCCTGGGAGGCCGTCCAGCGGCAGGCGCGAAATTCACTCGCCGGAAGGCTCTACTCGAAGTCGTTGATGACGCGCGTGCAAGAGATCGTGGGTAAGAACTACTGAGGACCGAGATGCTTAGATTGCTTTGGATCGGATCGCTCTTGCTGACTGCGAGCGCGTTCGGATGTGTACAAGGGACCTACACGGGGGGTGGCGGGGGGGGCGACTCGAGCGGCGGCGGGGGCGACTCGGGCGGAGGGGGCACGATGACGTTTGAACCCGGCCCGACCTGTACGGCGTTCTGTGCGTTGGCCGTCGGCGAATGCGACCTTGCCCTTCTGGGCACCGAGGACGAGTGCGAGCAAAATTGCGAGCTAGAGCGTTCGTTCGCCGAGCAAACGTCCGAGGCGTGTCTCACGGCGTTTGAAGTGGCGGTCGACTGCGCCGCCGGCCTCGACTGCCAGGACATCATCGACCGGGCCAACGAGGTGAACGTCGATGCCTATCCCTGCCGGCCCGAGGTCGACATCAGCGATCAGATCTGCACCCGACTGTGAGAAAATGGCACCCACGAGGTGGATGCCATTTCCCGGCTCGCGGGTTACGACTCGACTACCCGCATGTCGTCGTGGGCGGAAGCCCCGAGCACTGGTCGAACGGCTCAATGCAGTTGTTGGCGCAGCGGCAGTCGATGCAGGCGGGTGCGTTGGAATCGTTGATGCAGACGTTGGTGCAAAACGCAGCACCGCAGGCGACGGTTGCACCCGTGCAAGCCGCGCACTCATCACTGAGCGACGCTCCTGCAATCTGTTCGGTCGCGGTTTGCACGCACAGGGTAACGCATGCCGCAGCATCCGCAATCACGTCGTCCTCGCAGTTGGGAAAGCATGCCAGAACTACTCCGGCCTCGTCACGGCAGCCGCGGATTGGAGGTACCGAACGCGCGCTTCCGAGGATGCAGTCACTGCCAATCGCCGACGTCGCCTCATTGCACGCAGAGATTAAGCCATCGTCATTGGTGTACAAGAGCTCTTCGTACACCGCTATGTTCTCCGGTGTCGTACACGCACCGGTGTCGACCGGGAGCGGGGGATCGCAACCCGGTTCGATCGTCGAACCCCCGTCGTTCCCGTTGCTTCCGCCGGATCCTGGATTTGGAATCACGGGCAGACGCTCGTTCGTTGTCGCAGAGCCGCTGTTGCAGGCCGCTACCGAGCCAGCCAGTGCGAGAACCCATATAAGAGTGGTTAGTTTCATGGTTCGTCCCTTTCTCGTGGCATACCCGGTTAGAAGATCATGGCAGCGCGGAGCTGTGCCGTCCACATGAAGGCGTCATTGAAGCCCGCGTTTGTGAATGCCTGTTTGGGTTGGAACAAGCCGGTTTCGAGGTCGATCCAGACGATGTCCTTGGCGCCAATCCTGGCGCGGAGGGCGAGGTCGGCCTCCCAGCCCATGAAGCAACCAGAATCGAAGGTGCATTTGTTGTTCTTGTTGCCCGCCCCGTAGACGGTAGGGTCAAGCTTGTCGGCCCAAGCCACGAGGAACTGCGTATGCACCTCGAGCCCTGGGACCACGGTGAACCGGAAGCTCGGCATCAGGTACTTGGAGTTCCAAACGCTGCCGTTGGCGCCGAGCTCCTGCGCGTTGAGTGGGCTCAGTGCCTGGTAGGTCAGGGCTCTGAGTGCGACCTGATACATCAAGAGGCCCACCTTGATATTTTCGTTGAAGCCGCGGGTCCTCAGGACTTTGGGGTCCTCGGAGGGTGTGCCGGGGAACGCGCCCGATAGGACATTGTCGTCACCCGATGCCCAGCCGCCCTCGGCCTGAAAGGCCCAGGAGCCCTCGTCCATGACGCCGATGCGGGCCATGAGGTTGTAGATACGTGCGAAGCCTTCTGCGCAGGGCTCGGGCGGACAGCTCGGGCTGACCCCGGGCTGAGGCCCCGTGAAACCAAGCGCACCGCTGTGGCCGAAGATCGGGTAGAACTCGCCCTCGGTCGTGAGCGCCAGGTTTCTCTTCTTCTTGAATGTGCTCTTCAAGCGCCACGCGACGTCCGGAATGATGATCCGGCTCTGGGTCGACTGTTGCCATCGGTAGAGCACATAAGTCCCGATGAAGAACTCATCCGTTGCTGCCCGGCCGAAGTCCTCATCGAACCAGGCAAGGACATTGGCAATTTCGTTGACGCGCCGATCGAGGTTCGTCAGATACGCGAGCGGATAGGTCGAGCGCTCCGGGAACGTCGTGTAAAACGGCTTGAAGTTCGGGTTGGTTGCAGCCCCACTGCTGCCATCGGCGGCCGAGGAAATCACCGAGCTGACGACTGGATCCTGCGAGAGCCGGTCGTACAGGAACGCGTAGATCAGCGGGGTTTGCCGCGTGTCACCCTTGCTGATGCCGCGCGCCAAGGTGATCGGCCTCGTCGCGAACAGAATTCGGTCGAAGGTCTCGCCACGGTAGAATTCACCCCACTCGGCGAGCCCGTTGCCCGCGTGTGTGAGAAGGCCCGGGCCCCACTGCGATTCCATGCGGCCGACTCGGATTTGGCCGATCGGAACCAGGAACTCGATCCAGGCGCGCTCGAGCTTGAGCGTTTCGTCGAGGTCGAAGCCGTTGCGGTCGGTGTTGGATTGGTCGACGGCGAAGAGGGGCACGCTGAATACGCGGGCATTGTCGCCGAAGACTACGTTATCGAAACCGTCGATCGTGAAGCGAAGGCGCGCGATCGGAAGGTCGGGGTTCGGACCGTAGGTTACCTCCGGATCGAGTCGCAGCCTCATCTCGCCATAGGAGGCGTTCTTGCTGGGATAGTCCGATTGGGCGCCGGGGACGCTGCCCTTTGGCATCGGCGCATTGCCAACCCAGTTGTAACGAGCCCGGTAGTAGCCGTGGAACTGGAACTTCAGCGGGATGGCGTCCTCTTCCGTGCGAACGCTCTTGCCGACGTCGCCGATGCTCCTCAGTGCTCGCTCACGCTCCGAAGCTGAGGTGCCCATGCCGGCCTCGCCCACTGCTGAACCCGAAGTGGTGCTCGGGGGCCTCGCACCAGTGACGGTTTTGGGTTCGTCATCCATCGCCTTGAGCTTCTCGAGCTCGGACATGGAGTCGTCCGTATCCGTATCCGGGTCTGGAAGTGGAGATTCCTCAGGACCGATTTGCTCCGGTCCGTAACCTGTCCCACTCGGGTCCTGCGCAGCGACCGGCCCTGCTGAAAACAAGGCCGCCATCATGGCGACTATCGCAATCCATCCATACTTCACGTCGCACCTCCACCTTCTCTAACGAGAGCGCACCGAATGCGTATTCCAGAGTCGCAGTGAACCCCGGTGCAGCGGAGAATGCACAATGGCGCGACGTTCTGTCTACCCCCTTCTTGATCGTGCTCTGCGTTACGACCGCATGTTGACTCTCATTTTCAGTGGCAGCGGCGTCGATGAAGCATTGTGAGATGCTGAACAGGCAGCCGGTGCACATCGAAGCAACCCAGCAAACAGCCTCTTTTCACGCTCGATTGACGCGCACAATCTGCGCGCTTCGCCGTTTTCGGTCGTTCTAGGCGTCTGCCTACGGATTTGATCGTCGCAGGATCCACTGACGGTTACCCACGCTTGCATGCACCTGAACGGGCTGCGCACCGAGCGCTTTGGCCCAGCCAGGGAGCTTCGGTTCCGCGATGAATTCCACTTCATAGCCATCGAGCGAATCGCTGAGGACAGCGCGGAAGAACGCCTGTGCGTCGGTGTCCGACTGGAAGCGTTCCCCGACCGCCGCCACCGCCATGCCTGCGCGGAGGGGACGAGGAATGAACTCCCGGGCGGTGGACTCGGGCACGACCAACACGTCGGGACGACGGGCGTAGACGTTGCCGTACGGCTCGTCGATCTCTTCGGCGCCCATCAGGGGGTTGCGCGTTTCGATCGGGCGTCGGCTGACACGCTGTAGGCGATACGGAGAAGACCCGGACACGTCGAAGTGCGGAAGATGAACCAGCCAGCCGTAGGTTTCGACGAGCGTGCCTTTGGGTAGCGACGCCAGGAATGTGTGCACTTCGTTTCGCGCATCACCGCGTTGGGTGAGCTGTACTTCAAAGCTGTGCCCGGCTGC
>CAMYMX010000346.1 GCA_947259605.1 uncultured Polyangiaceae bacterium
CGGTGTAACCAAACCAAACCACCCAACCAATTCACCCCACCCCCCCTCAAACCAAACACTAGCTCCCTCAGCCGAACCCCGCCGCTACGGCTCCGGGATCGCCTCTTGAACCTTTTCCCAGGCGTCCGTCGTTCCGATCACATCGACGATCATCACCGCCTCTGCGGCCGAAATGTTGTCTTGCGTCGGCGTGCTGATGTCCAGCCAGCCGGCGATGCATCGCGCGATCGCGAGCCGCGTGACGAGCTCGCTCCGCGCTCGGGCCAGGCTCCCAAACCGCGTCCAGCGCATCGACCAGATGTCGTCGGCGATCCAATCGCCAAAGACCTTGTTGGGCGACACCGGATCGACGACGCGCTCGGCGGCTCGCTCGAAGGAGTCTGCCCAGGGACGCCCGAGCTCGGTGCGTCCGCGACGATCCACCAGGAAGGCGATCGCGTCGCCGAACCATCGCGCCGCGAAGGCGGCTCGCGTGGGGCCGTGGAAGTCGTGCATTTCGTCGGCGACTTCAGACCAGCTCATGCCCCGAAGCGTGGGAAACGGCTGAGCATCGAGCACAGTCATCAGGTTCGTTCCTTCGAGTAGGGCCCCGATGAGCCCTGCCTCGCGAGCCGTGTATTCGGCGAAGGAAAGCGACTCGTCCTGCGACCAAAAGACCTCGTCGAAGACCGCATGCTCGGGTTTCAGCTCTCCATTCGAATCGACCAAACAGGCCTTTGCTTCTTCCGCACGAACCGGCGGCAACGGCCCCAGGGTGCGGCAGGTGCAGCGGTGCTGTGTCGAGATCCGTCCGCCCGACGGGGTTGCCGTCAGCGCGTAGGGAAACTGGATGCACGGGGTCGGCTTCAAATGAGGCCCGACCTGTGCGTGAATCGCGCATCCCTGCTCGCTCCAGAAGACGCATCGCCCCGTATCGCTTCGCATCATGAGAACCGCCGCGTCCTCCGCCTCGTGCCGATCGACCGCGTCTTCGGAGATCATCTCGAGCATCCGGCAGTCTTCGTCGCTCAGCGCGCCGACTGCATGGATGTCACTGCAGCACAGGCCGTCTCCCACGCAGTCGAACCGTGCGCCAGCGCGCACCAGCAGCGGCTCCCGTCTCGCATGCACGGTCATGCACTCGCCAGATGTGGCTTGGAGGAGAGGTAAAGAAGCTCCGTTCCTGGCATGACCAAGAGATCACCCCCGGGGTTGATCTCCTCCTTGCCTGAGTCAGGGTCCCGGACGCCAATCACCAAGCAGCCGGTTGAGGCATGAACCTGCCGGCTCACCTCGTCGAAGGTCGCCGGGGCCGTCATGTCCTTGGGCAGCGGGCCCACGTAGAGATTTTGATTCCCGGCAAAGACCATGCGGCTCGTCGCATCGGCTACACCCGGATAGACGACCGTGTGCGCCAGCAGCGAGTATCCGACTCGCCGTGTCTCGATAACCTCGTCGCTTCCAGCCGTTCGCGCATGCTGAACATTCTCGGAGTCCAGAACTTCGGCGATGATCCGCACTGGCTTCTTGCGCTGCTCTGCCGCCAGGTTCTTGGTCATTGCGGAGCGAATCGTGAATACAGTGAGGATCGTCGTCGCGTCGGCCTGCTGGGGCTTCACGCGGCGCGAACCCGTCACGATGACCGTCGAAGAGTACGCAATGCGCGCTTTGGCGAGCTCACTCTCTTTGGTGGGGTCGCCCTGGACCCACATGAACTCGGGGGCGAGCTGGCGTGGGCGCTCATAGGGACCAAAAAGCACGACGCGCTGCTCTTCGAAATCGATCTCCTTGCTGAGCACGTCGAGCAGCATTCCGCTGCCGAGCTCGTACCCACAGACGACGATGTGATTGACATAACCGCTCATTCGAAACTGCTCCTCTCGGATGCTCAGGACCGCGTGTAACAGGCTGTGGCCGATGACGCCTGCAAAAAGAGCCAAGGTGAACAGGCCGCCAACCATCATCACGCCGCCAATGACGCGGCCCAGCGTCGTCGCAGGCGTGATGTCGCCGAAACCGACCGTGGTGATCGTCACCAAGGCCCACCAGAGCCCGTCGCCGAGGGTCCGGATCTCGGGGTTCGAAAAACGTTCCACGAGAAAGAGGCTGAGCCCGCCAAGAATCGTTTCCACACCGAGGACAGAAAACGCAAAGGTGAAAAGAAGACGATCCTCTTCGAAGGCATGCATCAATCCGCGGAAGGGGTTCGCATAGCGGAAGAATTTGCGGGTGCGCAGGAGGCGCAACAGACGCAGGGCGCGCAGACCGCGAAGCGCGGGAACCAAGGCGAGTACCGTGACGATGTCGATGAGCATCATCGGCGTCAGCGCAAATCGAATCCGACCGAAAATCTCGGTGCGCAGCCTTCCAAGCGGCGGCTTCGTGAACACCTGCAGCACCGGCGGTCGATAGGTGAGGATCCTCGTGCTGACCTCGATGGCAAAGAGCCAGAGAAGAACACGGTCGACCCGCCGAAGGACCAGATCGCCCTTGGAGCCCTCGGGGAAGAAGGGCTCGGCGATGAGCACCGCGATCGACAAGAAGATCAGGGTCCAAACGATCGATTCGACCACGCGATACGCAGGAGCGCGCGGGTCGTGAAACGCAGCATGCAGATGGTCACGCGCGGTCATGCGACGCGAGGATCTATGGAGGGAACGCTGGTGTCAACCGCTGCGACGGGTGTCACCAAGCCGCCTACTCCGCGGCCACCGGTGTCTGCTCGACCTCGTTGAGCTCGATCGCGTCGGCGAGAATCTCGGCAATGTCGCGCTGGGCGATCTCGTCCGCCTTTTCCTCGTCCTTGATACCGTCGGTCAGCATCGTCATGCAGAATGGACACGCGCTCGCGACCATAGTCGCGCCCGTGTCGAGCAGCTGCAGCGTGCGCTTGTTGTTCACGCGCTCTTCGCCCTGCTCTTCCATGAACATCTGCGCGCCACCGGCACCGCAGCAGAGGCCCTTCTTGCGGTTCCAGTACGGGACTTCGGTCAGCTCCAGACCCTCGATCGACTCGAGAATCTGACGCGGCGAATCGTAAACCTGATTGTAGCGGCCGAGGTAGCAACTGTCGTGGTACACGACCTTGCCCTTCACGGCCTTCGACGGGATGAGCTTGCCGGCTACCAGCAAACCATTGAGAAAGTCGCTGTGGTGCACCACGTCGTACTTCCCACCGAAATCGCTATACTCGTTGGCTAGTGTGTTGAAGCAATGTGGGCAGGCGGTAATGATGGTCTTCTTCGAGGCTTCGTAGCCGTTGAGGGTTTCGACGTTCTGCTCGGCAAGCATCTGAAATAGGTATTCGTTGCCAGCGCGACGAGCCGGATCGCCGGTGCAGGTCTCCTCGGTGCCGAGGATCGCGAAGTCGATGCGGGCCTTCTTCAACAGCTTCGATACGGCGCGCGCCACCTTTTTGGCACGGTCGTCGTAGCTGGCCGCGCAGCCGACCCAGTAGAGGACCTCGGCGTCGGGCTTGTCACTCAGGAGCGGGATGTCGAGCCCATCGGCCCAGTCGGCCCGGTCCATCGCGGAGATGTTCCACGGGTTGCCATTGGTCTCGATACCGTTGAATGCACCCTGAAGCTCGCCAGGGAATTCGTTCTTCATCATGACTTCCTCGCGTCGCATGCCGATGATCTTGTCGACGTAGGAAATCATGACGGGACACTGCTCTTCGCACGCACGACAGGACGTGCAGCCCCAAATCACGTCTGGGTGGAGGATGTTGGGAACCAAATCGACGACTGTTTCACCCACGAAATAGGCGCCCGCTGGCGCCGCTGGGAAGGTGTGGATTGGCTCCTCTGCGGCGCTCGGCTTGGGATCCGCTGCGGGCGCATCGCCCGGTTCCTCGACCAGAGAGTCCTTGCCGAACATCTCTTTTTCGGTCGCGTAGAGATGATCTCGAATCGCGAGCGTGAGGTGCTTGGGCGAGAGCTTCTTGCCTGTGATGTATGCTGGGCAGTTGTCGCTGCACCGCCCGCACTCGGTGCAGGTGTACAGGTCCATGATGTGCTTGTACGTGAGGTCGCTGAGCCGATTGATACCGAGCGACTCTTCGCGCTCTACTTTGCCTTCGAGGTCTTCGACTTTGGGAAGGGCATTGGGCCTCCGCTCGTAGGCGAAGACGTTCGGAATCACGGTAAGCACGTGGAAATGCTTGGAGTATGGAAGGATGTTCAAAAAAATGAGAACGAACGCCGAGTGCCACCAGAAGCCCGCGTGCTGGAACGCGCGCACGACACCGTCGCTTTCGGTGCCAGAGAGAAGCTGCGCGGCGATGCCGCCGAACGGCTCCCACCAGCCCGCATGAATCGCCTCGCCGTACGCACGCGAATCGAGGACCAAGGAGGCGCCGACGTAGAGGAAGTCCGCGGCCATCATCGTGATGATGATGAAAAGAATCAGGATGGGCTCGGTGAAGACGTAGCGGTTGGCGTGGTGGCCGAGCGTCATGCGAGGCTTGTCCTTCACGGCTTTCGGGTCACCGCTGTCTAGACCGCGCTTCACCCAGCGGAGGTACAAGAAGAGGACCGAGCCGACGATCGCGGCGAACGCGGCGAGCTCCTTCACGAAGGAGTAGAGCTTT
>CAMYMX010000347.1 GCA_947259605.1 uncultured Polyangiaceae bacterium
GCCTTTTCGACGGCCTCTAGGAGGCTTTTGCTGTAGACGCGGCCGGTCAGATTCTCCCGCGTCTCTTTGGCGACTGCGTCCCATTCGGATTTGTGGGCCGCCGTGTCGACCTCGATCATGCCGCGTTTGACGAGCGACGCGTACGCCCGATCGTCGTCCCGGCGCGCCATGATGTCGCCGGCACGCGCCGCGCGCTCGCTGGTCTCCATGAGTACTTTCTGGTCATGCTCGCTCAGCAGGTCGAACTTCTCCTGCTTGATGACCGAGCCGCCGATGATGATGCCGAAGTTCTCTTTCGCCATGTAATTGAGGCGCGTGTACCACTGCAGCGCAACAGCCGCGAGGGCGGACGCAGGCACCGTATCGACCATACGCGTCTGCAAACCGCCATACACCTCCGGCACGCCCATGCGCACCGGATTGGCGCCTATCGTGGTGATGTAGCCGGCGAACACCGGGTCGTCTTTCCATGCCCACGGACGAAGCCTCTTCAGGTCTTCGGGTTTGGCGAACTTCGCCATCGAGAAGATGCGGTTCTTGCCGGCCTCACCCCAGGCCAGCATGACGAAACCGTTCTCCTTGAACAGTCTAGCGAACCGGTCGCTTAATTGCTCGCGCGCCCGCTCGAGCTGATCGTATTCCGTGATCATCCCGGGCGCAGTCAAGACCAGCACCGGTCGTGCGACCATTCCGAGCCCCGTCGTGGTCACCCCGGCCGCATCCATTTGTCCAGCCCGCACCTTGCGAATGAAGTCGCGCTCGTCGCCCTGACTGCCTCCGGAATAGAAGCGAAGCTCGACTCGATTCTCGGTTTCCTTCTTCAAGCTCCGGTTCCATGCCTTCATCAACTTCATGAACGACGAACCGGGAGGTGCGAGGGACGCAAAGCGAATGATCGTCGCGGATGCGGCGTCTGCCTGCGGCACGGAAATCGCGCCGGGCAACGTGAAGGCGCCCAGGGCGAGGGCCGCGATGAATAGGCGCTTGGCTTTTCTCATTGGTCTCTCTATGGGGAGCACGGGTTACGATAGCAATCGCTCGGCTGGAAAATACGACGTCAGTCCCATCTCGGGGATTCAAGTCGAGCTCAGGTCTAGGCGGATCCGCCTCGAATGAGCTTTGCAGCGCGATAGCCGATCAGCATGCTGGGGGCATTGAGTGCGGAGACCGGCGTCCACGGGATGGTGGAGGCGTCTGCAATTCGCAGGGCGGTCACGCCCCGTAGGCGCAATTGAGGGTCGACGGCGTGGGCTCGAGTGACGCCCATGCTGCAGCTTCCAGCGAAATGGTAGGTGGTCATCGTGTTCTTCCGGACGTAGCTCGAAATGGCCTCGTCACTCGTGATCCTGTTCCCGGGCATCAGCTCCTTCGGGCCCCAGCGCGCGAGGCCATTAGACGCCCCGATCGCTCTGGCGATTCGCACACCACGCAGCATGGTTTCCAGGTCCTCTGGATGCGAGTAATACGCAGGATCGATCGCGGCCTGTTTGCGCACGTCCGTCGATTGCAGTCGCAGCGTGCCGCGGCTCTTCGGCTTCCCGAGGATCAAAATGATGCCGAACATGTGGTCGGTGAAGCGCTGGATTGCGCCGACCTTGAACGCCGCCCCGACCAGGCCGCGCACCAGCTGTCTCGACCTCGGGCCGTAGAGGGCATGGGGTACGACCATCGGCGGAAGCATCCGCTGCATCATCTGCCTCATCGCCGAAGGAGCGGGCCAGTACACGTAGCAGGTGTCGCTTTGCGAGGCAGGAAGGTCGCTCGCCTCGTTCGTCCGGAAGAAGCTGTAGAGCTGCGGGTAGAAGCAGTCGATGTCCGCCTTGGCCTTGAAAAATACCGGCACGTTGGGGTGGTCGTGAAGCCCTTCGCCGATGGCGGGCCGGTCTGCGACGATCGGAATGTCGAACGCGCGAAGGTGTTCGCTTGGACCCACGCCCGAAAGCATGAGCAGTTTCGGCGTTTCGAGGGCACCGGCGCACAGGACGATCTCCTTGCGGGCCTCCGCCCGTTGCAAGGCTCCCTCGTGCTCGAACTCGATCGCCCTTGCGCGATTTTCTGCCGTGAACACGACTCGATGCGCGCACGCGCCGGTGAGCACGGTCAGGTTCGCACGCACGCCGGCCTCCTTGATGAACGCCACGTAAGAGCTTCGCCGGTTCTCGCCTTCATACGACATCCACTCGTAGCCGATGACGTTGCTCAGGCTGCCGTCGTTCAGGTCTTCTTTTCGACGGAAGCCCTGTTCTTCCGCGGATGCGACGCAGGCTTCGGTCCAGCTCGTCGCCGGGCGCCGATTCGGTCGCAGGACCTGTTCGATCGCCTCGAAGTCGTCTTGATTGTCGTCCCAGTGCCAGCCCTCTGGCCATTCCGCGTAGTCCTCCCGAGAGCCGCGGGTATAGACCATCCCGTTCACCGATCCGCTCCCACCCATCACCGTGCCAGTCCCCGCAAAAATTCGATGCCCCGCGGCGTGCGTTTGGGGGACCGAAAAACGCTCCCCCATCACGGCGTCGTTGACGAAAGCTTCTTTGTACCCGGCGGCGGCCAGGGTCTCCGGATGTTCCTCTGCGCTCGGCCCGCTCTCCATGAGGAGCACGCGATTGGCAGGATCCTTCGCAAGCTCGGCGGCCACGATGCAGCCAGCCGAGCCGCCGCCGACCACGACGTAATCGTACTGCTTCATCAAGGCTTTCGGTCGAACAGCTTGAGAAAGCCGCGCCAGCGCTGTGCGAGGCCTTTGCCGTAGATCAACTCGATCACCCCGCTGAAGACCCCGTAGTCTTTCTTGCCGACTGGAAAGATGCGATTCGGTTGGTTGATCGGGAAACGGTCGTCGACCACGGCTTTGATATTGCACATCGAACGCAAGCCATCACGGCCGTTCATCCGCCCGAAGCCCGAAGCCTTGACGCCGCCGAAGGTAAGCCCTTGCGCCATGTAGGTGACGCCGCCGAACTCGTTGATCGCGCTCATCCCCGCCTCGAGCTTCGAGGCGATCCCGCGTGCGCGTCCGCGATCCTTCGAGAACACCGAAGACGACAAGCCGTAAGACACCCCGTTTGCAATCTCGACGGCATGTGCATCATCCCGTACTCGGATGAGCAACATCACCGGGCCGAAGACTTCTTCCCGAGCGATCTCCATCTCCGGCGTCACGTCCGCCAAGATGGTGGGCTCGAAATAGTCTCCCTTGTCGCGCAGCGCGCGTTTGCCGCCGGTGACGAGCCGCGCGCCCTCCGAGATTGCGCCGTTGACCGCCTTCTCGATGACCTCGAGTTGAAGCGGTGTGACGATCGCGCCGACATCGACCACCCCCTCGCGGCTGCTGCCCTGCCGAAACTCCCGAACCAGCTCTGCGGCGCGTCGTTCGAATCTGTCGTAGATGCCGTCGTAGACGAGAATTCGCTCCGAAGCGACGCAGTTTTGGCCGCAATTGATGTAGCAACCGGCCAAGGAAGCGTGCACGGCTTGTTCGATGTCCGCGTCATCGCAGACGATGAAGGCATCTTTGCCGCCGAGCTCCATCACGACGGGGATGACGCGCTCGGCACTGGCTTCGATCACGCGACGTCCATTGCGAACCGAACCGATGAACAGAATTGAATCGACCGCAGAGCGAGCGAGCGCAGCGCCTGTCGGGCCATATCCATGCACCGCTTGGATCAGGTCCGGATCGTGTCCAGCCGCCTCGATGACTTCGCGCAGCGAATCGATGAACTTCGCGCTCGACCATGCAACCCACTCCGAGGGTTTGAGCACGATCGCGTTCCCGGACATGAGCGCTGGAATTACCGGATTGACGATGTTCTGAAACGGATAGTTCCAGGGAATGATCGCAGCGATGACGCCGAGTGGGTGGTACTCGAGTCGCGCCTTCTTGTGGAGCAGCAGCCCCGATGAGACAGGTTCGGGGCGGAGGTATTTCTCTCCGTTCTTGATCATCCAGCGAAACTTCTCGCAGGTCGGCCAGATCTCCCCCATCAACGCGTTCTCTCGCGTCTTGCCGGAGTCGCGTTGGACGGTGATGCAGATCTCATCCTTTTGGTCGACCGTGTGCGCGAGCAGCCTTCGCAGCAGGTCACGCCTCTCGTCGAACGAAGTCGACTGCCAGGCTTTCTGAGCCACCTTCGCGCGTACCACGGCGGCATCGACATCCTCTGCGGAGTCGACGCGGATCACTCCGAGCTGTTCTCGCGTCGCAGGGTCGACGCAGGGAATGTGCGTAGCCTGGGTGGGAGGCGAGAACCGGCCTTCCGTAGAAATCGGAATTGACATTCTGATTTTCGCCTTTATCATTCCGACCCAATCGTGTCAACGCTCTCCGCAACCGTAAAAGCGCAGGAATCCCTGAGAGATAAGAAGCGCGAGCTCTATCGCGAGGCCATCCTCGATGCGGCGGAGCGGGTGTTCGGGGAGGAGGGCTACGAGGCCACCAAAGTCCAGCGGATCGCAGCGGAGGCCGGCGTGTCCCTCACCACGCTCTACGGCGTGCTCGACTCCAAGTGGGAGATCTACCGCGCAGTCCATCGCCGCCGATTGAGCGAGGTGATGCGTC
>CAMYMX010000348.1 GCA_947259605.1 uncultured Polyangiaceae bacterium
CCTGGCACACGGCCCGGGATCTGCCCCAAGCGATCGACCGTCTTCACATCCGGCGTCGAGCCCAACACCAAGTTGTCGAAGACGTCCAGCATCATGTGGACCCGAATGTTGTCGCTCAGCGCTAGCGTCGGCTGCAAGCGAAGGCGCATGTTTGCGTAGCGCAGCGTCGCGCTTCCGTCGCAGCGCTGGTCCTGGCTCGCAGGGGACGCGGGCGGTCCTTTGCAACCACCCTGCGGAAGGACGCCGTTGCCGCCCGTGCTGGGGGAGTTGTCGACAGGAATCCATCGTCCGAAGGGATCTCCGGTCAACCTACCACCCGGATCGAGCGGAGGGCCGAGCGGAATCCGCCGGAGCGAGAAGTTGTCGATATAGTTGGCCCGCACCCGGAAATAACCGGCGAGCGAGAACACCGGCTGAGGATTGGTCCAGCTCGCAAGCGTTGGATCGGACGCAGGCGGCTCGGCCATCCCGAGGAGCTTTGCGTCGTCGGCCGCCATCGCGTCCTCGTCGAATGCGCTCTCGTCGAACTCCTCGTCCGAGTCGGCGGTGCTCGTGGGCGCCGTAGGGAGCTCGAGCCCTTCGACGGTCGGCGCCCGCAGCTGCGGGGGGAGGTCTTCCTCTCGGCTGGGCTCGGGAGAAGCCGACTCCCTCTCGGAAATGGCCTCTTCCTCCTCGGTGTTCGCAGCGCCGCGTGCCCCCTGGGTCGTGGACTCGATCGACCCCTGCGCCGCGGCCGACGTTGCCCCAAAAGCAGCAACGGACAGTGAAACGACCCCGGTAATGGCTAAGAAACGGCGCATTGAACCCGTGCGGTCCGGGGCGTAGCACGCGAGGATCACGCGGGTCAACGGGGCAATCGCTGCCTTGACCAACGCCACCACGGCCGTAAGCCCGGCTGCTGGGACGTTCATGAAGGATAGTTTGCACTTCATACCGCTGGGTGGGCTCAACGAGATCGGAATGAACTGCGCCGCGCTGGTCTGCGGCGACACGACAATCGCCATCGACTGCGGCATTGGTTTCACCGATGAACATGGTGCCGAGCTAGTCCATGCGGACTTCACCTGGCTTCAGCGGCAGCGCTCGGGCCTAAAGGCGATCGTCATCACCCACGGACACGAAGATCACATTGGCGCCCTTCCCTACCTCCTCAAGGAGCTCTCGGTGCCGGTCTTCGCACCACCCTACGCCGCCGCTTTGATCGAGGATCGGCTGCGGGAGCATCGCCTGACCAACGTCGACCTCCGGGTGAGCCCGGCGGGGAGCCAAGAGCAGATCGGCTCGATTTCTGTAGAGCGCTTCGCCGTACACCATTCGATCGCCGACGCGACGGGGCTCATTCTGGATACGCCAGTCGGCACGGTCGTCCATACCGGGGACTTCAAGATCGAATCGGATCCCTGCGAGGGTCAACGTTTCGATCGCGAGCGCCTCCAACAGGTGGCGGGTGACGGGGTGCGCCTCCTCTTGAGCGATTCGACGGGTGCCGACGTCGAGGGACGAGCTCGAATCGAGCGCGACGCCGAAACGGCCCTCGAGGAATGGATCGGCCGCTCGCCCCATCGCGTCGTCGTCGCGACCTTCTCATCGAACGCCTTTCGCTTGCGAGCAGTCCTGCGGGTCGCACGGGAACGCGGCCGGAAGGTTTGCCTACTGGGTATGTCGGTCCTCAAGCACACCGAAACCGCTCGAGCGCTCGCCTTGATTCCATCGGTCGATGATCTCTTGGTTGCGCCCGACGAGGTCGACGGTTTGCCGCGCGACCAAGTTCTGATCCTCGCAGGCGGTACCCAGGGCGAGCCTGCCTCGGCCCTGAGCCGATTGGGCCGCGACGAGCACCCACGCGTGCACCTCGAAGCAGGCGACACGGTGATCTTCTCTTCACGCGCCATTCCCGGAAACGAGCTCAGCGTCTTCGACCTCGTCAACCGATTCGAGCGGCGTGGCATCGAGGTCGTCACGCGGGACCGGAATCCGGAAATTCACGCAAGCGGTCACGGTAGCCGGGAAGAGCAGCGGTCGATGATCCGGCTGGTGCGTCCAAAGGCCTTCGTCCCAGTACACGGCACGCACCACCACCGGAGCCGTCATCTCGAGCTGGCCGCCGAAGAAGGGATCGCGCAGACACAGCTCATCGAAAACGGAAGCGTGCTCGAGGTCACGAGGGACACGATCGGTGTCGTCGATACGGTTCCGACGGGACGCGTCTACATCGACGGCATGCGAGCGCTGAGCTCCAAAGTCATCGCCGAACGACGCACGATGGGATCGGCCGGATTGGTCACCGTTCTGCTGTCGCTCAAAGCAGGAAGGCTGCGGGAGCTCCCACAGGTGCTGTCGCGGGGTGTCTTCGACGGCGCAGAGCGATTGCGCGTCGAGCAGAAGGTCGCCGAGCACGTCCGAAATCGTCTCAAAGGGCGGCGTTTCCAACCCTGGCGGAGTCCGAAGAAGCGGCAATTGAGGCCGCGCGCTGGTTCTTGGTCCAGAATCACCGGAGGCGCCCGCTGATCACCGCGGACGTCCACGGGGAACCATGAGCCGATGGGTTACCTGGCTGGTCGCTGCTCTCGTCCTGAGCAGCTGCCACCGGCACGTCAAACCGGAGCCGAGCACTCAGCCCGTTTCCTCCGAACCCGCGATCGTTACGCCAGCCGTGCCCTCGTCGGACGGCGAGGCGCCCGCTGGCATCGCGCGCCCCGCAACCGCGAAGGAGCGCGCCGCGGTCGAGGATCTGGTCCGTGCCGCGGAGTCGGTGCGGCAGCTCAAGCTTCGGGGCCGGGTGAACATCGAAATCGAAGACGGCGATGCGATCGCTCAGAGCCTGCGATCGCAAATCGAAGATGAAGAGATCGAGCGGGCGAGGCTCGTCTACGGCGCGCTGGGGCTCCTCGATGCCGAGGACGACCTGTACAGCATGTTCGCAGGAGTCCTCGGCGAGCAGGTCATCGGTTACTACGATCCGGACACCGACCGACTCGTCATCCGGGACGACGTAATGGCAGGTTTGGCGGGATCCTTCGGCCCCGAGCAAGCACAGGAAGCGCGTCTGGTGTTGGTCCATGAGCTGGTCCACGCACTTCAGGATCAGCGCCTCGAACTTGGCGAGTCGTACCAAAGGGAGCGCACTGCGGACGCCGACAACGCCTTCCGTGCGGTCGTCGAGGGCGACGCCACCTTGGCGATGCTTGCGGAGGCGCTTCGCCAGCAGGGTATCCCTTTGTCCGCTGCGACGGCCGGCATCCAGCAGATGGGTGACTATGTCGCCCTCGACGCGCTCGTGCGCGGGGAGAAGCTCGACGAAGCGCCGGCGATCCTGCGGGTGACGCTGGTGGCGCCCTATCTGCGTGGGCTCCAGTTCGTGGCAGCCGTCCAAGGGCGCGGAGGCTGGCCCGCGGTGAACAATGCACACCGTCGTCCCCCTGCGACGACCGAGCAGGTGCTTCACCCGGACAAGTACTTCGCGCGCGAGCCTGGCGAAGCAATCACGATTCCAAAGAACGAAGCGCTCGTAGCCGCCGGCTTCGATCGAATCGAGGAAGATACGCTCGGCGAGCTCGAGCTCAGCGTTTACCTTGGGCAGGGCCGAGCCTCGGGCACCCACGAGGAGGCGGCGGCCGGCTGGGCAGGTGATCATCTCGTGGTCTACCGGCGCGACGAAAAGTCGGCCGTCATTTGGTGGACCAGTTGGGACAGCGAGTTGGACGCCCAAGAGGCGTTCACCGCGGCGCGCTCGGTCTCGCCGAAGGACTCGAACGCTCGGGTGGAACGCAGAGGTCGGTTCGTCCTGATTGTCAGGGGCCTGCCGCACCGGCTGCACCGCACGGCGCGGAGCGACTTCAATTCTTTCGCCCGCAGCCTCAAGGGCCGGCCACCCCCGCCCAAGCTTCGCCCCAGCCTTGTCTATTGAGGTTGTCGTTCGGAACACCGCAAGCTAGGAACGGCCGATGGGGCGCGCCTCCTGGGACCAATACTTCATGGATATCGCCGTCGTGGTGGCCACGCGCTCGACCTGCCCCCGCAAGCACGTCGGCTCGGTCATCGTCCGCGACAAGACTATCCTTTCCACGGGCTACAACGGCTCGGTCCGCGGCCTTCCGCACTGCGACGAGGTCGGCCACATGATGGTCGACGGCCACTGCGTCCGCACCATCCATGCCGAGGCCAACGCCATCATCCAAGCCGCCAAGAACGGCTCCCGCATCGACGGCGCTTCGATCTACGTCACCGCGTCCCCATGTTGGAACTGCTTCAAGGCGATTTGCAACGTGGGCATCAAGCGCATCATCTTCGAAGAGTTTTATCGAGACGAGCGGATCTTCGAGGTCTCACAGACGCTGGGCATCGAGCTGGTGGAGCTTCACCGTGAGTTGGCGGCCCCCAAGGCTGCACCTTGACGGCACTTCGCCGCGGCTGTACGAACGGCGCCTGTCTAGACCCCTAAAAGCCGATGCAATCTGAAATTCGCGAGATCAGCCCCGTCCTTGTGGAGGTTACGGTCGAAGTGCCGTGGGACCGCATCCAGAAGGACCTCAACGACACCTATAAGGAGATCGGC
>CAMYMX010000349.1 GCA_947259605.1 uncultured Polyangiaceae bacterium
ACCATGCTAGGCTCCCCGCACGCATGGCAAACTCCGCTCAACCCGAGTTCCCGGGCACGCGCATGCGGCGAAACCGCCGCAACGATTGGCTGCGCCGGCTCACGCGAGAATCGCAGGTCACACCGGACGACCTCATTTGGCCGCTATTCGTTCAGGAGGGTAAAGGCGCCCGCGAAGCCGTGCCGTCGATGCCCGGGGTCGAACGGCTGAGCGTCGACCTCTTGGTCAAAGCGGTCGGCGAAGCCAAGGCGCTCGGGATTCCCGCCGTCGCGGTCTTTCCCGTCACCCCGCAGGGCCTCAAGACACCGAACGGGAAAGAAGCCACGAACCCCAAGAATCTCGTCTGTCGCACCGTCCGGGCCATCAAGGATGCGCACGACGATATCGGTGTGATCTGCGACGTGGCGCTCGACCCGTACACCAGCCACGGCCAGGACGGCATCGTTCGCGATGGCGAGATTCTCAACGACGAGACCGTAGAGGTCCTGTGCGAGCAGGCCATCGTGCAAGGCCATGCAGGCTGCGATGTGGTCGCCCCAAGCGACATGATGGACGGGCGCATCGGCGCGATCCGCAGAGCGCTCGATTTGGAGGCCCTCGAACAGGTCAATCTGCTTGCGTATTCGGCAAAGTACGCCTCGGCGTTCTACGGCCCTTTCCGGGATGCGGTCGGCTCGGCGCAAAGCCTCGGCGCCGCCGACAAGCGCAGCTACCAAATGGACCCGGCGAACACCGACGAGGCGCTCCGGGAGGTCGCTCTCGATGTGGCCGAAGGCGCCGATATGGTCATGGTCAAGCCTGGGTTGCCGTATCTCGACATCGTTCGCCGCGTGAAAGAGGCGTTCGGGCTGCCCACGTATGCCTACCAAGTCAGCGGCGAGTACGCGATGCTTCGGGGGGCGGCCGACCAGGGCTGGCTCGACTGGGAGAAGGTCATCCTCGAGAGCATGCTCTGCTTCAAGCGGGCCGGCGCCAACGGGGTGCTGACCTACGCGGCGCCCCAAATTGCCAAGCTACTGGGCTAACGCCCGCCCGCTTGCCCGGGCTCTACGCATGTGCCAAACCGGCCGTTCGCAGAACGAGGAGTTCCTGAATGTACCGATGTCAGTTTTGCAATCGAGTGTCGCGCCCCGGAGAGCGGGCGACGAAGGTGGTGACCGAGCGTCGTCCCGCCGAGTACCCGAGCCGCGGCAAAGCACAGAAGGGCCGCGAGGCCAGCCGGTCCAAGGGGCAAGAGGATCCGGGCGGCGCGGGCTACGAGATCGCCAAAGAACGCATTGCATGCTCGACATGCGCGCAGGAGCATCTCGCAAAGGAAGCCGCGCAAGAAGCCGAATCGCTCGGCATCTAACACAGCCGGAATCGCCCCGAGTGTGGTAAGCCCGCTCGATGGAGTGGCCGATCACGATCGTCGTTGGGTCCGTGGCCATGGGCGCACTGCTGGGCTTGATTGCCCCTGGTCGCGGCCGGCTCCTCGACGCGATTCGCACGTTTGCGGTCGTCTCCTCGGTCGCCGTCGTGGTCGGCCGCCTGATTCCCGACGCGGTTCGTGCCGGCGGCCCGCTGGTCCTGATCGCGGTGGCCGTGGCGTTCATTGCGCCCTGGCTGATCGAGCGGGCCGCGCACGAGGACCCGGAGCACGATCACTCCTCCACGATGGGCCTCGAGCTCAGCTACTGGGGGCTCATGATCCACAAGCTCGGCGATGGACTGGCGCTCGGCTCGTTCACCGGCGAGGCGCATGTCGGCCATCACCACGGGGACGTACTCACCGCCATCGCGGTGCACTCCGTTCCGGTGACCGCTCTGATCACGCTCGCCTTCACTTCCGCACACGGCCGCAACAGTGGCATCCGGCGGGCGATTGGCCTCGCGCTGGTGGGGAGCCTCGGCGTCGTGCTCGCGCAACAAACCTCGCTGGGTGCTTGGACGCGCGGCGAGCCCTGGATCGAAGCGGCGGTCAGCGGGCTCCTGCTGCACGTGGTCACCCACGACTGGGCCCACGAACATGACCGCCCGGCCCTTCCCGGCTGGCCACAGGTGATAGCGATTGCCGCCGGCGTCAGCGTGCTGCTGCTCGGTCGCTAGTTTCCGAGGAGCTCACGGGACACGGCGACGGCCGAACCGAGGGCAGTGCGTGCCGTGCGCTGTTGCTCCGCCGGTGGCACGGAGAGCAAACGCTCGGCGGTGAGCACCGCGCCGGTCCAACCGGTCGTGTGCCAATCCATACCCCCGGCGAGCGACGGCAGGCGTGTGGCATCCGGATACGGCCAGGGCGTCACGTAAAAATAAGGCTGGTCATACGAGCCGTCGCCGGGGGAAAAGCCGACACCGATGCTTCGCGCCTCCTCGGCACCTACTCCAGCATCGACCGTGATCAAGCTCGCCACGTCGAAGTGGTGCGGCCAGCAGCGGACCGGCGATCCGGAGGACTCGCCCGCCACGGTCTCCTGAATCAAGCGGAACGCATTCGAAAACCAGGCGTCCAACTCAGCGCGTGCGGGCGCTCCAGCATCCGAAAACACGCCTCCTTCGCCTACGGGGTGCGAAGGCATGTCGTGCACGGGCAAGACGAGGGTCGCGCCCTCGCCCGCTAGCTCACGACCGAGCCAAGAAAGGCTCTGCTGCAGCGTATGCCCTGCAAGTCGCATCGAGGACCGTTCCCGTTCTCCATCGAGGACCAGCAACTCCAAGCCCTCGAACACCATTGCGGCGCGCAGCAATTCCGAACCCACCGGACGCCCGCGCAAGACGCCGAGCTCGAAATCCCATCCGAGATTGGTATGGGAGTAGTCCGCCGACGCTGGGAGCAGGCTCACCCCCGGAGCACTCAGCAGCTGCGCCGCCCAGTGCAGCTCGACTCTTGCTTCAGAAAGACCACCGGGTGAAACCGCTCCGAGTGTCTTCCAGGTCACAGCGGGCCGACTCCTGCGTAGTGAATGCCAGTGAGATCTGCGATCTCGCGCTTCCAGGTCGTGAGGTCGCGCAGCTCGAACTGGTCGAGATGGGCGTGGCCGCAGCCGCGGGCGAGTACTTTCATCAGATCCACCGTTGCGCTGAAGTAGCTGTGGAGTTGCTGTGCGGAGCTGTCGATCTTCAGTCGTGCGCGTAGATGATCTCGCTGGGTTGCGATACCAACGGGGCAATTGTTCGTGTGGCAAGCCCGCATGCCGAGGCAGCCGATCGCTTGAATCGCCGCGTTGGAAACCGCGATCGCGTCGGCGCCCAGGGCGAGCGCCTTCACGAAGTCGCTCTCGGTTCGAAGCCCACCCGTGATGACGAGCGTCACCTCAGGACGGTTGCGTGCGTCGAGATGACGCCGTGCGCGCGCCAATGCGACCATCGTGGGCACCGAGATGTTGTTCTTGAACACGTTGGGCGCCGCACCGGTCGCACCACCCCGGCCATCGAGGATGATGTAGTCGACACCGACATCGAGCGCGAAATCGATGTCGTCCTCGATGTGCTGCGCGCTCAGCTTGAAACCAACGGGAATTCCGCCGCTTTCATCGCGCACTTCATCTGCGAGACGCCGAAAGTCCGCCGGGGTATCCAAGTCAGGAAAGGTCGCAGGGCTGATGGCGGACTGTCCTGGTTCGAGCCCGCGCACGGCGGCGATTTCGGGACTGACCTTATTGCCCGGGAGGTGGCCACCGGTGCCCGTCTTAGCGCCTTGCCCGCCTTTGAAGTGAAACGCCTGAACCTTCTTGACCTTGTCGAGACTCCAACCGAAACGCCCTGAGGCGAGCTCGTAGAAGTAGCGCGAGTTGTTCGCCTGCTCATCGGGGAGCATGCCACCTTCTCCGGAGCAGATTCCGGTGCCCGCCATTTCGGCGCCCTTCGAGAGCGCGATTTTGGCCTCCCGACTCAACGCCCCGAAGCTCATGTCGCTGACGAAAAGCGGAATCTCCAAGTGCAGGGGCTTCTTGGCCTTGGGGCCGATCACGACATCGGAGCCAACCGACACATCCCCGAGCAGCGGCTTGCGCGCGAGTTGTGCGGTCAAGATCAAGACGTCTTCCCAACAGGGAAGGTCCTGGCGCGGCACGCCCATCGCCGAGACGGGGCCATCGTGGCCTACGTTCTTCAATCCGTTCCGCGCAAGCTCCTGGATGTGATTGTTGAACGGCTCGGCGGGCGTTCCGTGCACGTCCGCGTAAAGCCCCAGGTAGCTGTCCCGATCATAGGGTTGCGGGGACTTCTCGGCCCAGGCGCGAATCTCGGATTCGTCGACCAGCACCACATCGGCGTCGAGGTCGACCCAAGCGCGGAACTTCTGAAGCACTTCCGTGTTGTTGTAGGAGCTCACGCCGGTGTCGTAGCGGTAGTCCCAGCCATGCAGACCACAGATCAGGTTCTCACCCTCGACCCTGGCGTCGGCCATCAGCGCGCCGCGATGCAAGCATCGGCCGTAGAGGACCGAGACTTCATCATCGTATCGAAGGACGACCAAGTCGACGCCGGCAACGAGCGCATAGGTAGGCCTACGGTCCTCGAGCTCGCTCCATTTGGCCACGGGGGCTTTGTTCTGCGTTCGAATCTGCGTGACGGTCA
>CAMYMX010000350.1 GCA_947259605.1 uncultured Polyangiaceae bacterium
ACGTATGTCCATTTCTCTCAGTGGATGCTGATTTGGTACGCAGGCATTCCGGAGGAAGCCACTTGGTTCATGAAGCGCTGGGACGGCGGCTGGAAATTCGTTTCCTACCTGCTGATTTTCGGCCACTTCGTCGCGCCGTTCGTCCTCTTGATTTCAAGGGTGCAGAAGCGCGCGCTTCCCTGGCTTCAGGTCATGTGCTTCTGGCTCCTTTTCATGCACATCGTGGACCTCTACTGGTTCGTCCTGCCACAGGCCGGAGCCTTCCAGGTCCAGCTCGCAGACATCGGGGCGCTGCTGTTCGTCAGCGGCGTCTTCTTCACCTACGTCTTTTGGCAGCTCGGGAAGGTCCCGTTGGTGCCGGTTGGCGATCCAAGGCTTCAGCGGAGCCACCACCTCCACCAGATATACTGAGCGTGCACGGATGAGTACGAAGCAGAAAACACGATTTGCATCCTTCCCCGTCTCCGTGGCCCTCTCGGCTGTGATGGCGCTGTGCCTGGGTTGCGGCCAAGCCGATTCGGCCAGGGCGCCCACCAGCGACGATGAGTACGACATCATCAAGCGGCAGCAGGAGGAAGCCCTCGAGAAGGGAGCGATGCCCATCGCCCAGGCGATGGCGCAGTACGGCTCGACCCGACGCGAGGAGTTTGCCGCCCTCGAGCCGCAGCCCTCGGCGGACGAGTCGGCGGTCAGCGGCTGGTCGTTCAAGGGTGCGGCTCCCATCGCGGCGGGGGAAGTCACGATGCCGCCCGAATGCGTCGGCGCGGCAAATCCCGAAGCGTGCTGGGGCCAAAAGCTAAGCAACAGCAAGGGCTGCATGGCTTGCCACGCGGTCGACGGCGTGAAGCAGCAGCCCTGCCCGAACTGGAAGGGCATCTTCGGCGCGGAACGACCCCTCGTTAGCGGCGAGACCGTGGTTGCCGACGAGGCATACCTCGCCAATTCGATCGTGAACTCCTGGGACCAGGTGGTCCAGGGCTACGGCAAAACGATGCCACCCTACAATTTCCCCGAGCAGGAAGTCGCGGCGTTGGTCGCCTACCTCAAGTCACTAGGAGAGGGCGGATGATGATCAAATCACGCGCCGCTAAAGTGATGGTCCTCGTGTCGACGCTGTCGGTGATACTGACGGCTTGCAACGCGCCCAGCCCGGACACGGCCAGTCTCCAATACAGCCAAGATCTCTACGATGGCTGCATCCAATGTCACGGCGCGAACGGCGAGGGCGATCCAGCGATCGGCGCACCTTCCATCGCGGGCCTCGAGCGCTGGTATGTGAAGAGGCAGCTCCGCGGCTTCAAGAAAGGCTATCGTGGCTTTCACCCGAACGACGACGGTGGGAAGCGAATGGAACCGATGGCGCGCGCGCTCGATACGGATCAGAAAGTCGACGTGGTCTCCAACTACGTCGCTTCCATGGAACCGACTCATCCGGCGCCCACCCTCGAGGGCGGCAATCCGAAAACCGGAAAGATTTACTTCGCCACCTGCGTGCAGTGCCATGGAGCCGACGCGCGGGGCAATCTGGACGAGTTTGGTCCCCCATTGGCAGGCGCGAACGACTGGTACCTGCTGACGCAGCTGCAGAACTTCAAGACAGGGGTCCGTGGCACCCAGGCTGACGACGTCATGGGGGCCAAGATGCGCCCGTTCTCCATGACACTTCCCACCGAGCAAGCGATGAAAGACGTCATCGCGTACATTGGCACCCTTTCCGAGTAAGCTACGAGGGTTTGATAGATGGCTGGCAAGACACGGGATCCCGACAACGAGGCGCATTTTTGGTGGAAGTGGACCATGATCGGCGCGGCCATCTACATCGGGGTGGTTTTCGCTTTCGTTCTCAACTGACGGTGCAGAGGATCGAATGACTCAAGGACTTTACGACTTCATCAAAAGCATCTTCGCCCCGCTTGGCGACTACCTCATCGGTTCGTCGGTGCCGGTGGGCTCCTCGTTCGCGGGTGACATCGACGCGCTCATCGCGCTGGTCGCCGTGTTCGTCGGCTTCTGGGCTCTTCTCGCCTATGCGGCGTTCTTCTTCCTGATCTTTCGCTTTCGGGCGAGAGACGGGCAGCGCGCGCAGTACGTCACGGGCGAGGAAAAGGATCTCAAGCGATGGATCACCTATCCGCATGCGGCGATCATCCTCTGTGACCTGGTGATCGTCTTCATGGCGATCATGGTCTGGTACGACATCAAGCAACGCCTGCCTGAGCCAGACAGCACCGTCCGAATCGTGTCACAGCAATGGGCGTGGAACTTCATTCATCCCGGACCCGATAACGAGCTCGACACCGAAGACGACATCAACACCTTCAACGAGATGCACGTCCAAGAGGGCACGACCTACCACTACGAGCTTCTTTCAAAGGACGTTCTCCACGATTTCTCGGTCCCCGTGTTCCGTTTGAAGCAGGACGCGATCCCGGGCCGGGTCATGAAGGGCTGGTTCAAGCCAACCAAGGCTGGCGAGTACGACATCCAATGCGCCGAGATGTGCGGGATAGGGCACGGCATCATGGGCGCGCGCATCATCGTCGAAACCCCCGAAGAACACGCGGCTTGGATGTCGCAGCGCAGCGCGGGCAAGCTTGCTTCCCGCTGAATGGAAAAGTCATGGCTGAAGCAGGCACGGTAGACACACACGGCGCGGACGCGCACGACGCAGCTCACGGGCACCACGAGCAGAGCTTCTTGAGCAAGTACATCTTCTCGACCGATCACAAGATCATCGCGATGCAGTACATGTTCACAGGCATCGTGATGGCGCTGATAGGCGGCTACATGTCGTACGCGTTCCGCATGCAGCTGGCGTTCCCAGGCGAAAGCGTCCCCGGCTACGGCGTCGTCTCACAGGGCGAGTACAACTCCTTGGTCACCAACCATGGGACGATCATGATCTTCTGGGTCGCCATGCCCATGCTGATCGCAGCCTTCGGCAACTACCTGATCCCGCTGATGATCGGCGCGGATGACATGGTGTTCCCGCGCATCAATCGGCTCTCGTATCAAATCTTCCTGATCAGCGCGATTATCCTCATCGTCTCCTTTTTCGTTCCGGGCGGTGGCTTTGGCGGCGCATGGACCGCCTATCCGCCGCTCTCGGCGAACGCGGAGTACAACCTCACGCCGTACGGTGCGACCTTCTGGCTGGTTGCGGTCGCCCTCGAGTTTGTCGCCTTCTTGCTCGGTGGCATCAATTTCATCACGACCCTGATGAATGCGCGGGCGCCCGGCATGAAAATGCACGACATCCCGATGGTGTTGTGGATGATCATCATCGCGAGCATCCTCTTCATGGCATCGGTCGGTCCGCTCATTGCGGGCGCCGTCATGCTGTTCATGGATCAGGTCGTGGGCACCGGCTTCTTCGATCCGGACCGCGGCGGCGACCCGGTTCTGTGGCAGCACCTCTTCTGGTTCTTCGGCCACCCCGAGGTGTACGTCGTGCTCTTGCCCGCAATGGGGATCGTGGCCGAAATCATCTGCACGTTCGCCCGTAAGAAGCTCTTCAACTACAAGCTGATCCTCTACACCGCATTCGCGACCGGGATCATCAGTTTCTTCGTCTGGGCCCACCACCAGTTCGTCGCGGGAATCGACCCGCGGATGGCGAACGTGTTCACCATCACGACCCTGATCATCTCCATCCCAATCGCGGAGATGCTCTTCCTCTACATCGCCACCCTCTACGGCGGATCCATCCGGCTGACCACGCCGATGCTCTGGGCTTTGTCGTTCATCGCCGAGTTCCTGATCGGCGGCATCACCGGCATCTTCCTCGGCGCGAGCGGCTCGGACATCTACTTCCACGACACCTACTTCGTGCTCGCGCATTTCCACTACACGTTCTTCCCCATCGCCATCATCGGCTTCTTTGCGGGGATCACGTATTGGTTCCCAAAGATGTTCGGCCGGATGATGAACGAGGCACTCGGCAAGATTCACTTCTGGGGCACGATCATCGCGTTCAACTTCATCTTCATCCCGCTGTTCATTCTGGGTGCCGCCGGGCAGCACCGTCGGATCTACAACTTTCAGAACTTCCCCGACCTCGCGGGTATGCAGGACCTGCGTGTCATCGCGACGAGCGCTTTGCTGGTGATGCTCGTCTTCCAGGCGATTTTCCTGTTCAACTTCGTGTACAGCCTCTTCAAGGGCAAGCCCGCCGGCAAGAATCCCTGGAAAGCCAACACGCTCGAGTGGACGGCAGACTCGCCGCCGCCCCATGGCAACTGGCCCGAGCTCCCAAACTGCTATCGAGGCCCCTACGAGTACAGCGTGCCGGGTCGCGAGGACGACTACTGGCCGCAAGACGTCCCACCGGACACGGCCCCCGCCGAATGACGAGGCACCGATGAGCACCATGACCAGACCCATCGCTACGACCCGAAGCGCCACCGGCATCCCAACCGGAAAGCTCGCCGTGTGGTGGGTCATCGGCTCGGAGATCGTGATTTTTGGAGGCTTGCTCGCTTCCTACGTCATGTTTCGGCTCGGACACCCCGAGTGGGCCGAATACGCCTCCCACACCAATACTTGGTTCGG
>CAMYMX010000351.1 GCA_947259605.1 uncultured Polyangiaceae bacterium
TGGCCGTCCAGCGCGATGTTCTCGAGCCGGAAGCCGACCCCGAGCGTTCCGTTGTGCTGCAACACCGGCTGCTCGATGGAATCTGCCGTGAACCCTTCTGTGTTCAAGATCTCGAAGTTGACGAGATGGAGGTGCACCGGATGAGCATCACCGGTGGCGTTGTAGATCTCCCAGATTTCCGTCGTGTCGAGCCCGGGCCTCTCGGTAGTAGGGCTGTGCCAGGCAATCGCTCCGCTGACCAGATTACCTGCCGCATCTGTGGTCGGCTCGGCGGTACCGAGCAATGGCTGCAGCCGGCCGTACTCATCGTTGCCTTCGAAAAGGGCGACCCTCCGGGTGTTGGTAACGGTACCGGTGTTCCCTCCATAGGCCGCGATGGCGGCCGGATTGAACGCGTCCGTGACGCTCGGCACGTCCGCCACGTCGAAGGCCATGATGCGGTCGGTCTGCCGATCGGGGAACAGGTCCTCCTCAGCCAAGGCATCGCCAAAATCGCCGCCAAACGGCGCGTCGCCGCCAATGTTTTCCATGATGATCCGCATGCCCTGCAGACCTTTGAAGTCAAAGACGATGTCGTAACGCCCGCCCGGTTCAAACACCAAGGTATCGGTCATCGTGGCGCTGGAGGCCAAGCCCTGGTCGCTACCGATTACGTGGAAGGGAATCGGTGCTCCCGCGTTGGTCAAGTCCGTCGCTCCCGCCGGCACGGCGCGGAACCGAACCACGAGGAACCGGCTGTCACAGCCATTGACTAGGCGCATGCGGTAATTGCGCGGCTCCACATTGGCCTTCGGCCAGATCTTGCCGTTGACGACCATGTGATCGCCAAAGAACTCGGCGAGCGCCGAGGGCTTGGGCACGTCGCCGTTGCCTAAGCCTTCGCCGGTTATGAAATCATCCCAGAACGGATCGCCCGGCTTGGAAGGGTAAAAGAGCTCGCCGCCTCGCTTGAACATCCGGTCCTGAATGGCGTACGCCACCTCATAGGGAAATGCAGGCAGATTGAGCGCGTTGTCGGGCTGCCCCGTGTCCATCTCGTCGCGGACGAAGTATAGGCCAGCCATTCCCGCGTAGACGTTGAGTCGCGTGATGCCGAGCGCGTGATCGTGATACCAGAAATTTCCGGCGGGCACGTCGTTGTCGTAGACGAATCGATTCGTGAAGCCACCGGGAACGTTGTTCCACTGCGGCCCCACGACCGACGCACCCGGGTTGAAGAAGAACTCGGGATTGCCATCGAACTGGAAATCCGTGCGACCACCATGCAAGTGGGCCACGGTCGGCACTCCAGTCTCCGCGATGGTGTACTCCTCGTAGCCGGGCAGGCTGTAGGCCCAATGCAGCGACTCATCGAGCGGCAAGAGGTGTTGAGTGACGCCGAAGAGATTGTTCTCCCAGTTGACCACCGTGGTGTCCGTTCCGCTTTGGACTTCGAACGTCTTGCCCGGCCAGGTATATGCACCGGCCTGGCCATAGCCCCACACGGGTGTCAACACCGGCCTCCCGCCCTGATTGAGTAGCCCGGCATCGTGCAGGGTGGGGCCGACACCAACCGTGAACTCTCCGTTCGCGGCCACGGTGTACTTGAACGCAGGGTTCAAAGCGTTGGGCGCGAGGCTCACGAACTTTGGTTGCCGAGCTGGATCCGACAATTGGTTGGACAACCGTACGGCACGAGCCCGTGCGCCCCAACTCGTAAACGGAGCCGTCGTGGCAATGCCAGCCGCGCCGGCGATCTTCAGGAAATCCCGGCGGCGGACGTTGCCGAAACGTCGTTCGCCGGCCGCTCCTCGTCGCACCCTTATTCTCTTCATCGGACATCCCTTCCTCTCAGAACAGTAGGTGTCCTACTTAAAACACAATTCGCTACATCTGTAAGCTGCAAAAGCGCGGCTCCCTGCAAGAAGGAAGAAGACCCCAGCGAGGAAGGCGGCTACGTCCGTAGACATTTGCGAGATCGATGTTCGCTACGGCGACACCTTCGTAAGCAAAGATGAAATCGCCCTGCCCGATTGCGCTCGGCGATGGAAAAAGCCCGGCGAAAGCCGGGCTTTGATTGTGACCCCAACGATGCGAAGTTGGAACCAATTTTCCGCTTTCATCGCAGAGTGGGACGAGCTGCGGATGTCAGGATGAAGGGCTTCGACGACGGCAATCCATGCACAGCCGCGCATAGGGCTACGGCGGTTGCCGCGAATCGACTCGTGCATCTCGAGCCGTCGGCAACGGACGTAAGGGTCTGAGTTCTGCCCGCTTGGTCACTTTCGCGATCATCGCGACTCCCATTTCGCCGCGGACAACGTTCTGAGGAACGACAGGCGGAGCGTCTGGACGGCGGGGTCCATGGGACTGAACTAAAAACCGATGACCTCGACTGGGGCGAGGCCGAGGATGACGCCCTTAACGTCGAAGAACACGGCTTGTTCGCGGAAGGTGATGTAGTTCGGAAAGGACGAGTCCCTGGCACAATCGTGGTCCTGAACGATTTGGAGAGCTGCTGTGCCGTCGAGGACAACCGGGAGATCGTGCGCTTCTAGAAATCGGATGGCGTCGTGGATCAGGCGTCGCGAATCAAGAGGCTCGAGCGGTTCGCTCGGAATACACTCGACCGTCTGGAAGATGTCGTCGGTGACTGAGGTTGGCCAGGGGCCCACCGACACGCTCACGAGCTCGGCGTTTGGAAGTGCCGTGCGCCCGGGGAGGTAGAAGCTGAAGGTCCATGAAGGGGTTTCCCCGTCGGGACCGACTGACGTCATGCTGTGGCTCAGGACCTGCCACAGCCAGGCATCGTTTGGAACTTCGAGACGGGCTAGAGCTTCGGCGGTTTGGAGATCGAGAGCATCGGACCGATCGCAATAGACGGCACGCGGGTCGTACTGCTCGGTGCAGAAGCTGATATCGCTTGCATCGCTCGGGGCACTGCAGCCACCCGACGAAGCGGCGATGAAAGCAAGCCCTGCCGCGAGGAGCACGTTCCGCCGTCTGGCGAGAAACCAAAGCAGCAGTGCTCCGAAGAGCAAGGCGGCGGATTGCGATGGCCTTCGTGGAACCGCGCTGCAGCCTCCTCGCGCCGCTAGCTGAAACGGAATCGTTTCGGGCGCCTGCTCGAATATCCATTCGGAATGCGCCGGAACCGACGTATACATTGCACCGATCCCCATACACGGTTCGCCTTCGTCGTTCGTCCTCAGCAGGGATGCGACACCTGCGGCAACGAGATCGACACCGTTGTGAACATAGAGCGGCCCACCCGAGTCGCCGAAACAAGTGTCACTCTGATTGGGACCTCCTGCGGTCGCGATTTGCCAGGTGCCGGTTCGCTCGATGGGCGTTTGCGTTTGGTTGAGGAGCGACCGGTAGGCGGTCTGAGAGAGCAGTGAGTCGCTTCCATTTGGTAGCCTCCGACCGTACCCCTGAGCGAGTCCGGTCGTGGCCTCCGGCATGTCTTGTGGGCGAAGAAGCCCGACCGGATGGACGGCGGCGATCGGGGCGTCCAGGCGCAAGATCGCGATATCGTGGAGGGCGATGTCAACGAGCAAAGCGGCGCAATCCCAGGTGTTCTCGTCGATCCAGCAATTGCTCCAATCGAAGTCCCAATCGGGCCAGTCACGGTACCCGTCATGCAGCATGACTTCGCGGACCGGAACCACCTCCGCGCGCCAAGCGTCATCTACGGTTCCCAAGCCAGCCGCGACGTAGAGGGTGCTGGGATCGCGAGCATGTGCAGTGCAATCCTCGCAGCGATAGACCGCGCCAGTCCCATCTCCGCACAAGTCCACGTCTTCGCACGCATCGACACAATGTGCTGCGGTGATGACGACCGAGGGTGCGATCAGGACGCCGGAGCAGCTCAGGGAATTCACGATGGAGGAAGGCGTCGGACGTTCCGGACCCGCCTCCTCGTCCAGCAGAAGAAGGCCGACGGTCCCGTGCGCTTCGCCCGCACCCACCGGCTGACCGTTGACGATGTAGCTCTCACGCGAATCGACCTGTTGCGCGCGAGCGAGGTTCGGCTGTTCGATCAGCAGCGCGACTGCGAGAAGGTGGAAGTGAGCGAGGCGCATCGATTGAGACAAAGCAAAATAGAGAACGTCGAAGCATGGGGACTATGTCACGCGCGGCGTCGTCGGGCACGCCCCGAGCGGCAGCGTTGGCTGTCCCTCCTCAAGAAGCCCCGTCGACCGCAAAATCGTCGATGTTTGCCGCTCGGGGTCAAGCTCGCCTGCCCCGGTACTTGACCTGCTGTGCGCGGTGCTCGCGACCCTGCTGCGTTCGCAACTGCGACACCCCCGTATGCAAAAATGAAATCGCCCTGCCCGGCTGCGCTCGGCGATAGAAAAAGGCCCGGCCGAAGCCGGGCTCTTTGATGGAGGTGACCCCAACGATGCGAAGTTGGAACCAATTTTCCGCTTTCATTGAAGAGTGGGACGAGCTTCGGACGGCAGCATGATGCGCTTCGACGACGGCAAGTTATGCACAGGTGCGCGCACTCCGGGGGGCTCAGGCGGATGACGCAAAGGAACTCGCGC
>CAMYMX010000352.1 GCA_947259605.1 uncultured Polyangiaceae bacterium
TGCGCTGATCGACAGTGCCGCCGCGAGCGAGCTGTCGGCTTCGGCCGAGAAGCTCAGCCGCCAGAGCACCGCGGTTCCGAGGAGAATCGTCAGGTCGCGAATGGCGAAGCGCCGGAACATGCAAGTTCCCTAACCCCGAGGCTCTCGCCGTCAAGGGGAGGGCTACGCTCCTTGCAGCAGCTGTCGGCTGATGATGATGCGCTGGACGTCGGAAGTGCCCTCGTAAATTTGGGCCACGCGCACGTCGCGATAGATTTTTTCGACTGGGAGCTCGCGAGAGTACCCGTACCCGCCAAAGATTTGAATCGCATCGGAGCAGATGCGTTCGGCGGCCTCCGAGGCAAAGAGCTTTGCCATGCAGGCTTGCTTCAGACAGGGACGCCCCGCGTCGCGCAGCCCCGCAGCCTCGAGCACCATCGTCGTGGCGGCGTGGAGCTGGGTCGCCATGTCAGCGAGGCGAAACGCCACAGCTTGGTGATTCGAAATAGTCGTGCCGAACGCGGTGCGCTCCTTGGCGTAGCCGACTGCCTGGTCCAACGCCGCCCGCGCCATGCCCACGCATTGGGCGGCGATGCCGATACGTCCGGCTTCCAAGTTGGCCAAGGCGATTCGGTACCCGTCTCCTTCTTTGCCGATCAAATGGTCGGATGGAACGAGCGCAGCGTCGAAGCTCAACGCCGCCGTGTCCGAGGCTTCTTGTCCCATCTTGTGCTCCAAGGACGCAACCTTCATGCCTGGCGTTCCCGCAGGCACCAGAAACGCCGAGATGCCCCGTTTGCCCGCGGAAGGTTCGGTCACGGCGAAGACGATCACGGCGCCCGCGATTTTGCCCGACGTGATGAACTGCTTGGTGCCCGTAATCGAATAGCCATCCTTGGTTCGGAGCGCACGCGTCTGAAGGTTGGACGCATCGGACCCGGCCTGCGGTTCGGTCAGGGCGAACGCACCGATCATTTCTCCGGCTGCCAAAGGCTTGAGGTACCTCGTCCGAAGTGCTTCGCTCGCCGCGGACTGTAGGATCGCGCAGACCGGCGCGTTGTTGACGCTCATGATCGTCGACACCGCACCATCGCCCGCTGCGATTTCGATCAGCGCCAATGCGTACGACACGTAGTCGAGCCCTGCGCCCCCGTAGGCCTCGGGCACGGTCATCCCCATGAAACCGAGCGCGCCCATCTCGTGAAGCGCCTCGAGCTCGACCATTCCGGCGGCTTCCCAGGTTCGACTGTTCGGCGCCAAACGCTCTTCAGCGAAGCGCGCCGCAGACTCGCGAATCATTTCTTGCTGCTCGGTGAGGATCATGGTCATTCCCGGAATAGAACAGCCTCCGTCGCCGCGCTAGCCGCTCAGAGGCTCTCGTAGTACGTGCGGGCTTCCTCGGCGGTTCGCCGCAGGCCTTCTTCGGTGTCGACCAGGGGTCTGTAGCCCAGGTCCCGCTTGGCTTTGTCGATCGAAAAGTAGTGGTCGATGTCGCAAAGCTTGACGTTGGCCTCGGTGAAGAGCGGCTTTGCGACGCCCAGCGCTTGGTAGATTCGTTCCATCGCGACGCCCATCGCGCGTGCAACGGGGTCGGGCACGCGGACCAAGCGGGTTTCGAGGCCCATATTTTTCACGAGCTCGATGCTGAACTGACCCGCGTTGATCGGGGTCTCATCGCTCAGGAAGTACGCCTCCCCGCAGACCGGAGAGCCTTCGAACAGCCGCTCGGCCGCCCGCAGCTCCGCGTCGACGAGGTTGTCGATATAGACGTAGTCGAGTCGCGCGCGGCCGTCGCCAAAGACCACCAGCGGCACCCCCATTCGGAGCGCTCGGACGAGCCGCCCGTAGGTCAGGCGTTCGCCGGGGCCGTAGATGCCGCCCGGACGGATTGCACAGGTCAGAAGCCCGTCCCTTCCGTTCGCATCGAGGACGGCTCGTTCTCCGGCGATCTTGGTGCGTGTGTACAGGTCGCGAGCGGTGCTGTAGGGAGCCGACTCATCGCGCCCAGCGGCGTCCATGCAGAACGAGGCAACGATGGAGCTGGTGTGCACCAAGCGCCGCACGCCGTTTTGTCGCGCCGCGCGAATCACGTTCTGCGTGCCACCGACGTTGATCGCTTCGATGGTCCTAGAGACCGAACGCCGCGCGTGCGTCAATGCTTCGATCACCGCCGCCGTGTGGAACACCGTGTCCACATCATGGGAGGCAGCGAGCACATCCGAATGACTCCGCACATCGCCTTGAAACCAGCGCACGCCGTCCTGAGCCTCCGGCTCGGGCGCCTTGTCGAGCACGTTCACCGGGCAGCCTTTCGCGAGAAGGGCGGCCACGAGATTTCGTCCGAGATACCCGGCTCCTCCGGTGACCAGACAGCGCTTTGATTCGAGCGGCGAGATGTCGGGCATGTCGTGCCGATAGGTAGCCGCTCTTCGAGCTGTGAACAAGCTCACAAATCGACCCCAATTGCCGCAATTGGCCCAACAATTCTGCGCATCTGCGAAAGGGATCTATTGACGAGCAGGCCCTTGTTCAGGGTAGACTCGTTCCTCTGCGCCCGCAGAAAGTCCGGCGGTCTTTCCCCCTTTCCCGCTGGAGATTGTACCGAGGAAAATGATGATGAATCGGAGCTCCTTACAGGCGATTGCCTGGTCATTCGTTCTTGCGGTGACCGCGTTCGGCTGCTCGAGCAGCGGTGGCGAGGTCGATCCCTGCGCCGCGTTCTTGCGCATCAACCTCGAGGTAGCCGACGGCACCGTCATCGACACCGTGGACTACGAGATCACCGGCAACGGCATGCCGGCCATGGGCGGCACGATCAATACAAGCGCGCCCGGGGCGACGGCTTCCGTAGAGACGTTTGGTATTCCTCCGGGCGAGGGCTACGTCGTGATGATGGTGGCCACCTCGGTGGACGGCTCGCTCACGTGCGGTGGCGCGGCAACCTTCGGCGTGGCCGCCGGTGTGAGCACCGACGTCGACCTCATGCTCTACTGCAAGGGTGCAGAGCAGTTCGGTGGCGTTCGCGTGAACGGCAAGCTCAACATTTGCGCGGAGCTCGAGAAAGTCGTCGTCGCGCCCCTTCAAACAGCCAGCGGCTACTCCCTCTCCGTCGAAGCCGCTGCGGGCGACGAAGAAGGCGATGCAGTCGAGTTCAGCTGGACGGCGACTGGCGGCTCGTTCGACGATTCGGCAGCAGCGTCGACAGTCTTCAACTGTGACGAGGCCGCCGACGAAGAGATCACAATCGAAATCTCCGATGACGGGTTCGTATACTGCATCGACGACTGGACGATCCCCGTCAACTGTGTGCCGGACGACGGTTCCGGTGGCGCGGGCGGGAATGGCGGTGCAGGCGGTTCGATGATCGAACCGGGCTGCAATCCCCCGCTCCCGGTCGACACCGGTGCGTGCACGACACCGGAGAACATAGCGGTGTACGAGGAGCTCCTTTACATCGACGAGGACGAGATCACGTACACGTGCAATGAGGCGACGTCGGCGATCGGCAGTGACTGCATTCTCGGAAGCGCGCGTTCGGTACCTCCAATCTCCGGCTGTGGCGCCGAGGCCGGAGAGGTCCTAGCATGCTTTCCCAACTGCCCCTCTGAGACGATCGCGACCGCTGCGGAATGCGTTGTCTTGTGCGTGCAGTCCACGACCGAACAGATCACTGGGACGCCCCTCTCGGATGAATGCGTGGCTTGCTCGGGCGAGACCGTCGCCTGCGGTGCGGCCTTTTGCACCAATGTTTGCATCAACGATTCCAACGCACCCGCCTGCATCGACTGCCGCTGCGCGAACAACTGCATCCAGGACTTCGACGCTTGCTCAGGGCTCCCGAGCGGCAACGAGTGCGGCAGCGGCGGCAGCGGCGGTGAAGCCGGCAGCGGCGGCGAAGCGGGCAGCGGCGGTGAAGCGGGCAGCGGCGGCAATGGCGGCAATGGCGGCGATGCTGGCAGCGGCGGCAATGGCGGCGGCGCGGGCAGCGGCGGCAATGGCGGCAATGGCGGTGAAGCCGGCAGCGGCGGCAGCGGCGGTGAAGCCGGCAGCGGCGGCGAAGCGGGCAGCGGCGGCAATGGCGGCAGCGGCGGTGAAGCGGGCAGCGGCGGCAATGGCGGCAGCGGCAACACCATCCCTCCCGAGTGCGTCGTTTCGGTCTCCGTTCGCTAGGCAACCAAGTCGTTCGTCCAGTAGCCGGTCGGACATTTCTGGCCGAGCCGGTCTGTCTTACCGTCCGGGCGGAATCACGCTAACGCGTTGATCCAAGTCGTCTTTCGGGTGCGCCTGGCTCTCCGTGGCACCGGCTCTGCAGCGCCCCGCGTCCAAACAGAGGCACGAAATGGATTCTTATGGTCGCGCTAGGCAAACTTCGCGGATGAGTCGACTTACTTCCTTTGGCCTATTGCTGGCAGCACTGTTCTTGGCGACGAGCCCCGTTCACGCGGCGGGCGAGCCCGACGTTCGTACCGCGCAGATCACGGAAGCAGGCTCCAACATCTCCTGGGGGCATGCGATCGGGGTCATCGACGAACCGATCGAACAGGT
>CAMYMX010000353.1 GCA_947259605.1 uncultured Polyangiaceae bacterium
GCTCGATCGGGTGATCGACGATCCCTCGCTGAACACGAGGGACAAGCTGATGCCGATGGTGGAGGCGCTGGCGAAGCGGGGACAGTGACAGGGACAGCGTCAGCTGGCAGACAGCAGGCGGCAGCGCGAGCCCGAAGGGCGAAGCCCGGCGCGAACGCGCCGGCAAGGCGAAGCGCAGCGACCGCCGCGCCAGGGGAGGATTACGGGTGGGGGCGGGCGGGCGGTGTAACCAAACCAAACCACCCAACCCGCCGACCCTCCGGCTGCCCAATATCCGCGGCAGCGTGAGTGGCCGAGACCGTAGGGCCGTGGCCGGGAACGGGGCCGAGGGCGGGTGCGGTCCGCGCTATTTTTGGACTGAACGGGGGGGTTCGGTAGCGTGGGTTCCGATGAGGCTCTGGGCTACCATCTTGATGACCTTCGCGCTCCTGACGCCGGCCACTGGCCAAGCGAAGAAGACCGAGGACTTTCGCCACAGCTATACGCAGGTCTGGGGCGCCGCGATTCGGCTCATTCGCGTCGACCAAGGCTACCCGATCAAGGACCGCGACGAGGAGGTCGGGTACTTCCTCTTCGACTACCGCGACGACGGCCGCATGTACCCGGGCAGCGTCGAGCTCGTTCGCATCGAAGACCAGGGCGGCGGCCCGATCCGCGCGGTAATCCAAATCCCCGCCATGCCGAGCTACATCGAGCGCATGCTCCTCGACAAGCTCAAGAGAAAACTCATGGACGAATACGGCGAGCCACCTCCGCCGCCAAAGAAGCCGGAAGAAGAGCCCACTCCGCCGCCGAACGGCGAGCAAGACTAGGCAAGCCATTCCAAGCGCGCGCCCTGGTCCCAGGCGAGGTCGCTCAAAAGCCAGGCAATTCGCACGCGCCGCCCGCGCAGGTGCCGGCGCCGTCCACGCAGCTGGTGCCGTCGGGGAGAGCGACCGGCTCACAGTTCGTGCCCTGCTCTCCGCAGACGAGCACGTTGCACTCTCTCCGACAGCTGAGGGTCACATCGACGGGGGTGGCGACACGCGCCGCGACGTCGAAGCTCGTCGAACCGGTGCAGTAGAAGTCTCCAAGGACGGAGAGCGCTTCCATTTCCACCAGGTAGCCCGAGCCCTCGCGGACGCCGTAGAGCTCAACCGATGCCGTCGATCCAGGGGCGCTCGTGTCGATGGCGCCCAACATGTCTTCCATGTCGCCGCCGCTCACCCTCCACAAAACTTCGTCGATATCGACGCCCTCGACGATCGTGAGGCTGAGCAATAGCGAGCTCGATGGCTCGCCGCCGGTGTCCGAGCCGGAGCCGCAGCCAGCAAGCATGGCCATGGGCGTCATGACCGCGATGAAGAAAAGGGCTTCGGTGTTGAGGTTAAGCATTTTTGGTTCTGGAACGACGAGCTTAGCTGAACCGATTTACGGAATCGGGTCCGCGACCGACTGCTCGAAGCAGTAGAGGTGGAGGCTGTCGAACACGCAACTGAGGAAACTGCCAGCCGTCCAGCCATTGCCGACGCTGGTGGTTTTTCCAACAGCTGGAAGCGCAACGGAGCCACCCGCCGTTCCGTCGTTGGTCGTCAGGCCGAGGCAGCCGTTATTGATGTGAACGCGTCCGTCGAAGGTCGTGTTCGTCCAGGTTGCACAACCGGTTGGCGGGGTGGTGGGCGAGCACGCAGCTGAACCGGGCGAGAGCACATTGCCGAACTGGTCGATCCCGATGTTGTTGTCGAGACGGCCTTCGCCAGTGGGCGGTGGGTCCATCGTCATCCGTGCCCAGCTCGAGGACACCTGTGTCCCGTCGAGCATCGTATACGGGAGCGTTGACTTCTCGAATCGCTTCAACGGTGAGGTGCAACGATCCGAGGTCCATGACATCCAGTAGCCGCCAAGACCCGCTGCTTGAGCAATGTCTGCGCAGATCTGGTCCGCGCCGCGGGGCCCACCCAGCGCTGCGTCAGACTGGAAGCTGCTCAGGAACACCAGTGCTGACGGCGTGCAAACCTGATCGACGCACACCTCCATTGCACCGCAGGACACTTCTCCGCAGATTCGGCTCGTCGCCGCACCTGCGAATTGGGCGCCGCCGTCGGGGATGCATTCACCGCCGCCGGTTCCACCTGTGCCGGCCGTGCCGCCTGTGCCGGCCGTGCCGCCTGTGCCGCCGGCACCAGCCGAGCCGCCCATGCCGCCTGCGCCAGCCGAGCCGCCCATGCCGCCTTCACCGGCCGTGCCACCTGTGCCAGCCGAGCCGCCCATGCCGCCTTCACCGGCCGTGCCACCTGTGCCACCTGTGCCAGCCGAGCCGCCGGTGCCGCCGGAACCGGCCATGCCACCCGCACCAGCGGAGCCGCCCATGCCGCCTTCACCCGCGAAGCCGCCCGTGCCGCCAGTCCCGCCACCGTCGACGCAAATGACATCGACCGTGTGGTCGCAGGTGCAGTAGTCAAAGCCGTCATCGGAGACGGTGATGGTGATCGTTTGCTCCCCGGGCTGCAGGCAGGTGTAGGTCGTCTCTCGTGCGTTCGCGTCTGCGAAGCTGCCACCGGTTCCGGTCCAGCGATACTCGATCGGGTCACCCTCCGTGTCCACCGCCATCGCAAAGACGTCGATCTGGTTGCCGATCGAAGTCTGAAGAGGTGACACGACGACCTTGACCAGGTCCGTGCAGATGTTGACCGTGCCGTTGACCCGAACGCCACCGAGCTCCTGGCCGCGCTTGCAGTTGAGCATCACCGCGACCTCGGTGACGAGCCCCACCGAGACGTTGAAATTGGCAGAGCCAGAACAAGACGTTTCGCCGTCGGCCGCTGTGGCCGTCATCATGATGGTGTAGGGCCCGCCTCCGGGGATGCCGTAGATTTCGACCGATGCCGTCGACCCCGGAGCACTGGTGTTGATCGTCCCCACCATCGCTGCCATTTCGCCTCCCATGATCGAGTAGGTCACTTCCTCGATCTGGGTGCCGTCCGAGAGCTCGAGCTCGATCGTCAGACCACCGGTGCTGCTCGTGTCAGCGGCGCAGCCTGCGAACGTCAGGGCGCCAAATAGCCAGCAAACGAGCCAGCGCATACGAATCCATCTCGGCATCGGGCCTCCTACGGGGGGGCGCCGACGTTACCACAGGTCACCGCAACTCCGATCGAGGTTTTTCCCGGACCTAGGCGGTTTGTGAGCGGGATTACAGAAGGGCACGAGCCCCCACACGATCTCATTCCCGCTCCGACTCCCGCCTCCGTTCCCGACCACGGCCAGTGCCACGGCCCTACGGCCACTGACACTGGCGCTGACGCTGCTCAGTGCCCCTGCGCCTCCCCCGTCATCGGCACGAACCTCACCGGAATCACCGACTCCCCTCCAAATCCATTCTTGGTGCGCGTCACCTTCAACAAACTCTGGTAGCGCTTCCCGACGGGGATGATCAGGCGTCCTCCGACCTTCAGCTGCTCCTTGAGCGGCTTCGGGACCTTGGGGGGCGCGGCGGTCACGAGGATCGCGTCGAACGGCGCTTCGTCCGGCCACCCGACATACCCGTCGCCATGACGCACTTCGACCTTCGTCGCGTAGCCGAGCTCGGTGAGGGTCGCCGTCGCCCGCTTGGCGAGCGTCTCGATAATTTCGATCGAGAACAGCTTGACCCCCATCTGCGCGAGAACCGCGGCTTGGTAGCCGGACCCGGTCCCAACTTCGAGCACCTTGTCGCCGGGCTTCACGCCGGCGAGCTCGGTCATCAGCGCGACGATGTACGGCTGGCTGATCGTTTGCCCATGTCCGATAGGCAGGGGGCGGTCGTGATAGGCGTTCGCGCGCTGGGACTGCGGCACGAAGCGATGCCGGGGCACCTTGCGCATCGCCTCCAGCACCGCCGGGTCACGGACACCGCGCGCTTCGATCTGTTTGCTCACCATCTCGAGCCGCTCCTGCACCCGCGCTTCGGACTCCGGTTGGTCGGCGCGTGCGTGGCCCGAACTCTGAGTCCAGGCGGCGACTACGAGTAAGACAACCCATGCAGCTCTTTTCATTGACCTAGAAATACCACGGAAACGCGGTTTGCGCGGTGCGGTTTGCCCGCCCCAAGGTCGCGGCTATCCTTCGGCGCCCAATGAGCCTGGTCGTACAGAAATATGGTGGCACGAGCGTCGGTTCGCTCGAGCGGATTCGCAGGGTCGCGGAGCGCGTCGCTGCGACCTACCGCGAGGGCCACCAGGTCATCGTCGTGGTGAGCGCGATGGCCGGCGAAACCGACCGGCTCCTGTCGATGGGCTGGGAGCTTTCCGCCGGGCCGGCGGAGCGCGAAATGGATGTGCTCGTGTCGAGCGGCGAGCAGGTCAGCGCGGCCTTGCTGGCGATTCAGCTCAACGAGATGGGTGTTCCGGCGCGCTCCATGCTCGGGCATCAAGCGCGCATCTTGACCGACAACGTGCATCGCAAAGCCCGCATCCGCTCGATCGATGGAACCGGGCTTCGTTCGTCGCTCGAAACGGGCAACGTTCTCGTCGTCGAAG